>JAKSBB010001115.1 GCA_022361315.1 Desulfobacterales bacterium | reverse complement strand
GTCGACGTCGACCGCGATGATGCGGTCGGTCCCGCTCCCGCCGATGAAGGTGGCCCACACGATGAAGGGGTCGAGATGCAGCGTGTGCTCCGGGTCGTACTCTCCGACCTGGAAGCCGACCGAGCCGTCGGAAAGCGGCAGGTACGCGACCTCGACCGGGACGCGAGCGGCCCCGACGTCCTGCCAGGCCACCGGAGGCTCCTCCTTGAGGACGGCCTGGCCTGAAGCATCCGTTGTTGCATTGATGCCCATGTATGAACCGGACTCGGTGAACACATAGACTTTTGCACCGGACAGAGGACCGGTTTGACTGCCATTGGCAGTTGTCACCGTTGCGGTAAGGGTGTTATGGGCAATGGTCATGTTAACGGCATCGGTATCCGGTACGGTGAACTCATCGCTCCAGAACCGGTAGCCCAGGTAGTCCAGGCGGACTTTGTAAGTACCGTCGCCCATTGTGAAGGAGGCACTGCCGTCCTCTGCGGTGGTGGCATTCTGGCCAAGGTAGGCGCCGCCCTGGGAGAAGAGATAAGCTTTAACACCTGATAGAGGATTATCCGCATCCCTTCCGGCGGTGAGGGTAACACTGCCGCCCCCCGTGGACAATTCGGCCTGGGTATTCTGGCCTTCAATAACGGCAAATTCTTCACTCCAATACTGGCTCCCCAGCCAGTCCGCCCGGACCTTGTAGGTTCCTTCCGGCAGGGTATAACTGACCTGCCCCTGGCTGTCGGCAACGGCGTTCAGCCCGAGATAGCTGCCTGTGGAAGAAAACACGTAGGTTTTCACGTCGGGCAGTGGCTGGCCTGCATTGGTCAGGCTGAGGGTCAGGGTGCCCTGGGAGATGGTCACGGTGGGATCGGTCCAGGTAAATGCTTCCGACCAGTATTGTTTAGAGAGGTAATCCCCCCGGATCTTATAGGCTTTTTCGGGGAGGGAGAACACGGCATAGCCGCTGCTGTCTGTGGTGCCGGAGATGCCTAAATAGCTGCCGGCCCCGGTGAAGAGATAGGTTTTAATGCCTGCGGCAGGGACTGAGGAACCGCCGTTTATTTTCTCGGCTGTCAGAATCAGGTCCCTGTGGGGAATGTCCAGCGCTGCGGTGCGGCCAGTGGTCATGGTAATGGCATCGCTCCAGAACTGATATCCCAGATAGTCGCAGCGCAGCGTATAGGTGCCGGAGGGCAGATCGAACACCGCCTTGCCCAGGCTGTCTGTGACGGCAGATTTGCCCAGGTAACTGCCGGATTCAGAAAACACGTAGGTTTTCACCCCGGTGAGGGGAAGGTCTCCCGTGCGGGTCAGGGTAAAGGCAAGCTCCCCGCCTCCGCTGTTGATCACCACCTCCTGACCGGAGGCAACTATGGTATCAGAGAAGAACTGCTGCCCCAGGATATCTGCCCGGAACCGGTATTCGTGGCCCATCGGCAGATCAAAGGAAACCCTGCCGTCGCTGCCGGTGACGGCATTCAGCCCGAGGTACCGGCCGGTTTCATCAAAGACATAGACCTTCACACCCGGCAGGGCCGTATCGTTCTGGATAACGGTGACGGGCTGGGTCACTTCAGGGATCACCAGGGACGTACCTCCGGCATCCGGTGATACGGCAGCGGTCCAGAACTGTTCGTTAAGGTAGTCCGCCCTGAATGTAAAGGCGCTGCCCTCCAGAGCGGTTTTCTGGAACACGGCCAGGCCTTCACTGTCCGTGGTGGCATATGTGCCGGTATAACTGCCGGATTCGGTAAAGGCGTAGACCCTTACCCCGGCCAATGGCCGTCCGGTGCCGGTGGCCACACTGACGGTAAAGACGTTGTCTGGTGCTGTAGAAATGGCGGCCAGGCGGGTATTGTCCAGGTAGATATAGTCGATGAAAAACCCGCCATCCGGGGTGGATTCGGCGATGAGGTTGCCGTTCAGGTCATAGTGGTAGAGGGTGGTTTTGTCTCCGGATATCTTTTTGGTTCTCTGGCCGAAGCTGTTGTAAATATATTGTCCGAGTACTTCATCTGACCGAGTGGCCTCAGACAGACGTCCGGCCTGGTTGTACCTATAGGTTGTATCTGCCTTTGCGCTCAGCCGGCCGTTGAGGTCCCGGGTCAGGTCGATTGCAGTTGCCGGCCCTGTGATACGTGACAGGAGGTTGGAGCCGGGGGAATAGCCGTAAGATGTCAGCGCCCCGTCCAGAGACCGGGACAGGCGATTCCCTGTTTTGTCATAAACAAAGGAGAGGCTGCCGTAGGCACCCTGGGCGTTGGTCAGCCTTCCTGCCCTGTCATAGCCGAAGGTCTGGCTGCGGCTGTTGTCCAGGTGATCGGTGATGGCCGAGATCCGTCCAGCCGGGTCATAATCCAGGGCGCGTTCAAATACCCCCAGGGCAGACTGGGACAGGGGGCGGTAGTTCAGATCGTAATCCGTTTCTACGGACAGGCCGCTGCCCAGGGTCATCCCGGCCATCGGGCCGAAGGGACGGTGGACAATGTCCGCGGCCAGGACACGGGTGGTACCGTCTTTTTCAGTGATCACCCGGGCCACATTACCGGCAGAGTCCCGTTCATAGGTCACGATTCTGCCGTCCGGATAGGTCATGGTGGAGAGCAGACCGGCAGCATCGTAAGCGTAGGTGGTGGTAAATGTGGTGGCTGCTGTGGTCCTGGCTGCCGTTACCAGATTCCCCATGGAATCATAGCTGAAGGCATAGGCATCCCCGTCATGGCTTATACCGGTGAGGCGCCCCTTGCCGTTTATGCCCTGGTCGTAAAAGAACAGCACATCTTCACTGGCATCATCGTACTGGATACCGGTGCGCCGTCCTTCGGCATCCCAGGTATACCGGATCACGGTACCGTCATTGGCCGTGCGGGAGACCAGATTGCCTGCGGTGTCGTAGACATAGCGGATGGTGCCCCTGTCCGGAGAGACTTCAGCCGTCAGGCGGCTGGCATCGTCCCAGGTATAAATGGTGGTCAGGCCTTCGGGGTCCGTCACCCCGATAAGGTTGCCGTGGTGGTCATAGCCATACAGGGTATCAGCAGTGATGCTGTCCGTCTGCTGCGCTGAGGTGGCTGACAGGCGGTTCATGAGGTCATAGGTGTATGTTTTTACGGTGGACATGGGGTCCGTGACCTGCACCAGGTTACCGTGTTCATAGGCGAACAGGGTCTCCAGGGTGGCGGAATCCTCAGCGTTCCTCGCCAGGGCCTTGGCCGGTTTCCCCGGGGCAAGACTGGCATCCGAAGAAGGATCCCCATAATCATATCCCCGGAACAGGGTCTTTACGCCGGCTGCCGAGTAAATGGATTCCTCGACCGGATTGCCGTTTTCATCCCGCGTGTACAGGAGATAGTTGCCGGAGGAATCTGTGAGGCGCTGGAGCAATCCCTTTGTATCGTAGGATAACTCCCTTGTTCTCCCGGCCCGGTCAGTTATAAGCTTCGGGGTGCCGGCTGCCGTGAAGGTTTGGGTTTCCGCCGCCCCTTCAACGGCGGATGATGTCCGGCGGTTCCTGCCGTCATAGGTGAAGGTGGTCTGAACCTGGTTTTCATCCGTGGCCGTAATCATGTTGCCGGCGGCGTCATAGCTAAAGGTTACCGCGCCTGTCAGGGGACGGGTCACCGACAGCAGATCGCCTGTGGCGCTGTCATAAGCAAAGGAAACGGTATCCTCCTGCCCGTCCAGAGGACCGTCCACGGAAATGACCTGCCCCTTGTCGTTGTATTTATACAATGTCACCTGCGCAAAGGGGGTTACGGCACCTGCGGCATCATGGGTAAATCCATTGAGAATCATCCGATGGATGAGATTTGTGGGATTTTCATTGGGGGTGTCTGTATCGCCCTCTGCGGCGGGATCATCGTAATCCCAGGTGATGATCCGGGTACGGTCTGGATTGCTATCGTCTGCCAGGGCACTCAGCATGATTCGGGTAAGGGGTTGGGACAGCACGTGATGCCAGGTTGTGGTAGTGGTGATTTCTTCATCACTGTCTGCCGCCTGAATCCATTTGCCGGGGTTGCCGCGGGTATCGTAGTCGGCGTATTGGTCAATCCGGCCGTTGGCGTATTCCCGCTCCGTGGGATAGCCGCTTTTCGAATCGTACTCGATCCGGATGATACCTGAACTGCAGGTGTTACAGTTTGAGGCCCCTGTTTTCCCGACAACTTTTTCACGTGTAGCGACCTCAGCAATTTGAAAGGTATTGGACACGCCATAGGCATCCGTAACCGATATATTTTCCGGGTCCGAATAATCTATGGATACTCCTTTACCGTCCTTTGTCACATTTTCAATTGCCCGGTCCTGATCATCATAAGACCATGTGGAAAGTAGATTGCCGTCAAGATCATATTTGGCCGTCATGTTGTTCGGGTCATTTGGATCTTCATAGCGATACTCAAACCCAGAGGCATTTGAACCGTTGTTGTCATCTGCATAGGTAACACGAATGAGGTTACCGTTGCTGTCGTAATCGTAGGCCACCCAAATGCCATCGGGAACAGCCCCTGTTGCCGGTCCTGAAATGCTTTCTATCTTGTTTTCTGCGTTATAGTTGAATGTAAGCGTTCTGCCTGAAACCTGATCCGTGACCGTTTTTAAAAGACTTGAGCTTGAATTGTAAGTCAGGGTTCTAACATTACCATTTCGATCTTTGATAGAAAGGAGTTTACCACTGATATTTTCAAAGTGATACTCGGTTCCATCCCTGTTCCATATATAATTGTTATCATCTCCAATTGTAACTTTTGAATCAACGGAATACAGCCCATCAAATTCGTTGTCTTTGTCATTATCATGATAATAAAATCCCCTTCCTGATTCATCAGTGATTTTGAGCAGTATAGAATTATTATCAAAATTAGCATCAAGAAAGGCGTTAAAACTGAAATTCCAGTTAGACCCTATCGCTGTATCATCATTGCTTTGACTATTATATATTCTTGTAAATGATAATAATTCTCCAAAAGGGGAGTTGAAGATCAAATCGGTTTCTACTTCAAAATGATTGCCATTAGTTATATTTATTGGATCCCCGGCTTTATTAATGCCGCACATCTGCTTTTCTTCTTTCTTATCAACACCATGATCACGATCAGAGGGTAACGCTTTACAATCGTTGAACTGAAAGGAATAATACACATAATCATCGCGATATTTAGCATGAAGCCGCCCCCCGGCAACATCTTTTTGAAAATATGCAGCACTCATATTCAATACTGCTGTCGCCTCTTCGTATGTGCTATAAGATCCCATATAATAATAGTGATTTCTTCTTCCTATACTTCTGTCGATCGTCTCTTTTGTATCAGCTGAAGGATAATTCCCACACGTTGCGCTATAGCTTGTTGAGGGTAATGGCGAGTATAGAACCAACAGCAGGATAAAAAGCAGAATACTAACAATCTTTTTACAGTTTGATTGTTTCATTTGTGGATCTCCGAACCTAGTGTGCCCATAAGAATCGGCCCTGAAATAGATTGCCATGAGTGATCTCCTTGACTGCGGAATCGATTTTGAAATAATAAGTTTGAACTATACCAGCGGCCTATTGTCTAAATCAATCAGGGAAACCCTGATTATTGTGAATTTTTTTCATCAAATCCATCAAAAATAACAATCGATATTTCGACCAATTTCCCTTTCCTGTTCAAAATCAAACATTGATATGGTAGATTGGTGTCTGTTCATGCGCGAAAGAGACAACACCCGGAGATTCTATGTTTTTATTGACCAGGCGAGTTTTTGGCACCTGCATGATATGCCTCCTGTGTGCAGGCGTATTGTTCTTCACCTTCAGTCCGGCGGCAACGGCTGCCACCAAGGTCCCTTCCGTTTCCGTCCCGGATGACTTCCCGGTATACCCGGTCATCAAGCCCAATGTGGACTTCTGGATTGATATTTTTACGAAATACTCCAGGGGGGAGGGGGTGGTCCACGATGTCCGGGACCTGTCCATCATCTACGGGGTGGTAAAGCTGAATCCGGAAAATTCCCGGAAGGCGGCCAAGCAGAACCGTAAGGTAAAGAAAAAGGCCATTAAATATTACAAGGCAGTGCTGACCAAGCTGGCCGCCGGCAAGGCACCGGCAACGGCCAAGGAAAAAAAGGTTGCCGCCCTTTTCGGCGCCAACCCGAGCCCATCGGTTTTCAAGCGTGCCAGCCACAATCTCAGGATTCAGACCGGACTCAAGCGTCATTTCATGGAGGGTGTGATTCGTTCCGGGGCACTGGTGCCGGAATTCAAAAAAATATTCAAATCCTACGGCCTGCCCGAAGACCTGGTCTATCTGCCCTGCGTGGAGTCCTCCTTTAACGTGGCGGCCTATTCCAAATTCGGGGCTGCCGGCATCTGGCAGTTCACCCGGAGCACCGGCCGGCTGTACATGAAAATCGGATATGTGGTGGATGAGCGGCGAGACCCTTTTATTGCCACCCATTCCGCGGCCAAGCTTCTCAAGCGGAACTACGGGGAACTCAAGGACTGGTCCATGGCCCTCACCGCATACAACCACGGGTTGAACGGTATGAAGCGGGCGAAAAAAAAGCATAAGGCTTATCCAAAAATATATACCAGCTACCGCAGCCGTTCCTTCAAATTTGCCTCCAGAAATTTTTACGCGGAATTCCTTGCCGCCCGGGAGGTGGCCAAAAACTACACCCGCTACTTCGGGGATATCCGCCTGGACCGGCCCGTAACATACACCCGGTTCAAGGTAGACGGCTACGTACCGGCCGAACAGCTGGCGCAGAACCTGGGCCTGAGCCTTGCAAAACTCCAGAAGCTCAACCCGGCCCTGCGCAAACCTGTATTCGACAGGAGAAAATATATCCCCAAAGGCTATGAACTCCGCCTGCCCAAAGGATTTACCCATGAACGCGTCACCCGGGCAATGGCCGGGATTCTCCACACCAAGCAGAAGCCAAGCAAATTCCACCGGGTGACCAAGGGGGATACGGCGGGTGCCATCGCCCGGACACACAAGGTGTCTCTCCACGACCTGATCATGGCCAACGGCCTGAGCCGGCGGGCCACCATTTACGTGGGTCAGACCCTGAGGATTCCTGCACCTGGTGAGAAGGCTCCCCCCAAAAATGCCCAGGCCAAATCCAAGACACCCAAGGCACCGGCAAAAGAGACGACCCAAGCCGTTGCTTCGGCAGCGCCTGAAACGCAACCGGTTCCGCCGATAAAAACGGCAAAGACAAAGAAATCCGTTCCTCCGAAACCTATGAAAGTGAAGCCTGTCGCTGAAAAACCTGCAGGAAAAACACTGGCGCCGAAAGCTGCAGTGGCATCCGTCACACCTGCGCCCGCTCCGGCAAAAGAGACCCCACCGGTAAGCACCATACCCGACACCCCGGTGGAAGCCTTTCCCGCATTTCCATCCGAAACCCCGGCAGAAGCCCCGGCAAAACAACCGGAGGCCATGGCCGACGCCAGCCTTCAGGTGGTCACCAGTGATCTCAAGGTGCGCAAGCTGGCAGAGAAGAAAGCCTATACCCTGGGTGAAATCCATGTGGTTCCCGGGGAAACCCTGGGGCATTACGCCGACTGGCTGGGCATCCCCACCCAGAAGATCCGGAGTTTAAATCGTCTAACCTACGGTAAGCCCATCAGTATCGGCCAGGCCATCAAGCTCCCCCTGCCCAAATCCGGATGGGACCGTTTTGAGGAGAAGCGGTTCGAATATCACCAGGAGATTATCGAGGATTTCTTCGATTCCTATTTTGTGGCGGGCACGGATACCTATGAGGTAAAATCCGGGGATACCCTGTGGATGCTCTGCGCCAATGAGCTGGAGATCCCCCTGTGGCTGCTGCAGAAGTTCAACCCGACCATTAACTTAAATGCCCTTCACCCCCGGCAGAAGCTGGTGTATCCCCTGGTGAATCCCAACGGGGTCTACCCCCTGGACCATGTGGAGAATCTGGACTTCAGGATTTAAAGGCCCTGCTTCAAAGCTTATGCTTTTTCTTTAAGCCCCGGAACTGGTCATAGGTCAGGCCAAGATTCCGGGCGGCGCTCTTCTGATTGAACCGGGCCGATTCAAGGGCGGAAACCAGACGGTATTTTTCCAGCAATGCCACAGCATCTTTCAAGGGTTGCTCTCTGAGGTCCTGTTCCGGAAAGGCACCTTCTGTTTCAGGTGGTGGGGAAGCGGACTTAACCGGTTCATCTCCCCGGACTTCCGGCATCACAGGTCCGGGAAGACTGTCGTAGGGCGATGAAAAGGGATCAAAAGAAATATTCCTGATCTCCGGGGTCCTGCTTTTATACACCGCCCGCTCAATCACGTTTTTCAACTCCCTGACATTTCCCGGCCAGTGGTAGGCCTCAAGGGCATCAATGGCTTCCGCGCTCAAATCCGGCATTTCGGACCACCCCAGTTCAAAGGCCATCCGCCCTGCAAAATGATTGGCCAGCAGCAGAATATCATCTTTGCGGAACCGCAGGGGGGGCACATAAATCACCTCAAATGAGAGACGGTCCAGCAGATCCTGTTTGAACTTACCGGCGGCGGACATTTTGGACAAGTCCACATTGGCGGCCGCCACGATACGGACATCCACCTGTACGGGCCGGGAGGCCCCCACCCGCTCAAAACTGCCGTATTCCACCACCCTCAGGATCTTCTCCTGAACCTCCATGGGGATGTTGCCGATCTCGTCCAGAAAAAGGGTGCCGTCGGCTGCCTGCTCGAACCGGCCTATCTGCCGGGTGCCGGCCCCGGTAAATGCCCCCTTTTCATAGCCGAATAACTCGGAGCCGATCAGCGTCGGGGTCAGGGCGGCACAGTTCAAAGTAACAAAAGGCTTCTGCCACCGCTTCGACAGGTAGTGCAGGCGGGCTGCCGCCAGCTCCTTTCCCGTCCCCCGCTCCCCCAGGATCAGCACCGACCGGTCAATGGGGGCCACCTGAGATATCTGTTCCTGGAAGGATAAAAAGGCTTCGGACTGCCCGAGGGCCTCCGACATGGACACCGGCTTGGTCCGGGAGTCATTAACATCTGTGTAGGTCATGAAGTTCCTTTTGGTCGAAAACCGAAAAAATGGGGTTAAACACCAATTTTTGGCGAATAATACCACATGCCGCCGTTTTAATCAAACGAGCTAAACCCTTGCAATTAAAAGATATTTGACCCCCAAACCACAAATGGCACACTTTCTGCTCTTAGAGATACACAAATGAATAGAAACACAGAACACAAATACACATAACCCAATGAAGGAGACAAACCATGGGAATTTTTACCAGATTCAAAGACATTGTTAACTCCAATATCAACTCCATGCTGGACCAGGCCGAAGATCCTGAAAAAATGATCAAGCTCATGATCCGGGAAATGGAAGACACCTTAATCGAACTCAAATCCTCCTGCGCCAATACCATTGCCAATCACAAAAAGGTGGAACGGCTGATGGAAGACACCCG
>JAKSBB010000168.1 GCA_022361315.1 Desulfobacterales bacterium | reverse complement strand
AGTAAAGCTGCATACCGTGTTTGCGTTCCGGACGGAACATGTCAAACGGGGCCTTGGAGGGAATGTACATCAGCACTTCATATTCAGTGACCCCTTCAAACCGCTTGTGAATGATCTCCATGGGATCGTCCCAGTTGTGGGAGATATGCTTGTAGAACTCTTTGTGCTCTTCCTCGGTGACCTCGTCCTTGGCCTTGGCCCAGATGGCCTTCATGGAGTTGAGGGTTTCGTCTTTGTTCACCTTGCGGAAGGTGTCACCCACGGGCTTGCCTTCGGAATCCTTGATGATTTCGTTTTCAGGGATGGGCTCGTTGGTTTCACAGTTCATAATCACCGGGTAGGTGACGAAATCAGAGTGCTTTTTGACGATATTTTTAATGGTGTACTCTTCGGTGAAGTCCTGATCCCCTTCGTCACCGTCTCTCAGGAAAAGGGTAATCTCGGTACCCCGTTTTTCCTTGTCGATCTCTTCAACGGTGTAGGAGCCTTTGCCGTCGGATTCCCAGCGGGTACCCTTCTCATCGCCCGGGGCTTTGGTATCCAGGCGAACCTTGTCGGCAACGATGAAAGCGGAGTAGAACCCCACACCGAACTGGCCGATGAGTTCCGGGCTCAGACCGGTTTCGTTTTTGGATTTTTCCAGGGCTTCCATGAAGGCGGCGGTACCGGACTGGGCAATGGTACCGATGTTTTCGTTGACCTCGTCAAAGGTCATGCCGATGCCGTTGTCGGTAATGGTAAAGGTTTTTTCCTCTTTGTCCACGGCCAGACGAATGTGAAAATCCGTATCATCGGCGAAAAGCTCGGGCTCGGTCTGCTCTTTGAACCTGGCCTTGTCAATGGCGTCCGATGCATTGGAAATCAGCTCACGGACAAAGATTTCCTGGTTTGAATAGAGGGAATGAATGATCAGGTGCAGCAACTGCTGGACTTCGGTTTTAAACTGACGGGTGGTTTTATCTCCCATTTTTACTCCTGTTTGTTAATTTTTTCACACATTAATCCATATTTTTTTTCAATAATAATTGGTGCAAAAAGGCAATTGTCAAGGCAGCCGGATAAAATTCAAACCCGGCCGGCAACTGCGGTGAAAATATCACCCGAATCTGAGGATTCTCCAACGGGAACCATTTTTAAAATCATGGTCTTTTACCGGCCGTTGGTGTAGGATGGGAAAACCTTGGATTTTCACCGATTCCAGGTACCGCCACCGACAACTTAGAATGTGAAGAACGGGACGAATTATATTTTAAACGGCCTGTTACGAAAAAGACGAACACCCCTATGGAACAACGATTTCCTGAGAATCCGGTTCGTATAAGGACAAAAATCACCCTGTTGGCACTGATGCTGGTGCTGATCTCAGGAGCTGCTGTGGTTCTGGTCTTTCTCTCCGGTTTAACAGAATACCGGGCGGAACTGGAAAAAGAGCTGGAAAAACAGATTCACGCCGAAGTCGAACCCCTTGCCCTCTCCATGTACCGCCTGTGTGAAGCCATGCACAAGGCTTCCCTGATGCAGCGCAAACATGCATTGACCATCATGCGTCAGCTCATGGACAAACAGGGGCCTGCCCGTCTCGGCCCTGCCGATATCCCCGTAAAGTTTACCTTTCCTTCGGGGCAATCCGGTACCACAAAAATTCCCCTTTTGCATCTGGGCAACACGCCGGTTCCCCTGAATGCCTCCCCGGATAAGATGACACCGGTGGTTGACGAAATGATGACACTCACCGGGTATCATTCATCCATTATGTTGCGAATGAATGAACAGGGAGATTTCATCCGGGTGGCCACCTCCGTGGTCAAGGACAACAAACGGCAGAGCGGCGTGGTCCTGCCGGCTCTGGAGGAAGACGGCACCCCCAACACCTTTTCCCGGGATATCGTGGCGGGAAAAACCGCCGTGGGCAGAACCTACGTGGAAGATTACGTCTTTGTCTCCACCGCCCTGCCCCTGAAAGACAGTGCCGGAAATATTATCGGCTTGTACGGTCCCGGCATCCGGCAGGATCTCATGGAAAACCTGCGAAAGGTCTTCATGGACACCCCTGTGGGGAAATCCGGTTACTTTTTTATCATCGGCACCAAGGGCCGGCAGAAAGGGCGGTATATCCTCTCCCGGAAAGGAAAACGGGACGGGGAGTATATATGGAACGTTAAAACCCAGACCGGTGAATTTCCGGTCCGCCAGGCCTATGACCTCACCCGCAGCCTGCCTGCCGGAAAGGTGGGGTGGCTGACCTATGACTGGCAGAATCCCAATGATAACACCCACAGAAAAAAATACGCCGCCCTGATGGCCTTCCACCCCTGGGACTGGATCGTGGGCGCATCTGCATACGAGGAGGACTTCGCCGAGACCTCCAGGCACCTGGGCAGTCTGCTCACCCAGATCATTTACCGTGTCATCGGCTCGGTAATCATTGTGCTGGCCTTTTCCGCCCTGGCCTGCTGGCTTCTGGGCAAACAGATATCCAAACCCCTGACCCAGGCCGTCTCCTTTGCCAAGGCCATCAGCCGGGGCAATTTTCCAGCCCCTCTGGCCATCACCAGTACCGATGAAACCGGGCAACTTGTGGATGCCCTGAACACCATGTCCCAAAGACTGGAACAGACGCTGCGAAAGCAACGGCAGGCAGAACACGACTTCAGAACCCTTTACGAAGCATCACGGGACGCCCTTCTGATCATCCGCAACGACACCTTCACCGATTGCAACCAGGCGGCCCTGGACCTTTTCGGCGCCCGGCACAAAGACGATATCATCGGAAAACATCCCTTTATCCTCTCCCCTAAGCAGCAACCCTCCGGTGCGGATTCGGAACAACTGGCGATCCAACGTATCACCCAGGCCAGGGAACTGGGCAGCAGCCGGTTCGAATGGGTGCACACCCGGCTGGACGGCACCCCGGTCTCCACGGAAGTCCAGCTCAGCGCCATGGATATCGGCGGCCACCAGATCGTGCACACCGCCATCCGGGATATCTCCCGGCGAAAGGAAATGGAAGAGATGGTGGTCCAGTCGGAAAAGATGATGTCCGTGGGGGGCTTGGCTGCCGGCATGGCCCATGAAATCAACAATCCCCTGGCCGGCATGATCCAGAGTGCCCAGGTCATCCAGAACCGCCTTTCCAGAGATCTGGCTAAAAATACGGAGGTGGCCGATTCACTGAACATGCCCCTTTCCGCCATCCGGGAATATGCGGAACAAAGGGGGATTCTGCGGCAGCTTTCCTCCATCCGGAATGCCGGAGACCGGGCTGCACGGATCGTGGATAACATGCTCTCGTTCAGCCGCAGGGAGGCCGTAAGAGAGCCCAAAGATATCTGTGATCTTCTGGACCGGACCATAGAGCTGGCCCGGAACGACTACGATCTTAAAAAGCGATTTGATTTTCTGAATATAAACATCGTCCGGGACTACCAGCCAGGTCTTCCCCCGGTACCCTGCGAAAGCAACCAGATTCAGCAGGTCTTTTTCAACATCCTGAAAAACGGGGCCGAGGCCATGGCGGAAAACAACATTGAAGAGGCACCCCCATGTTTCACCCTCTCGGTCCGGCAGACGGATGATATGATCCGTGTATCCATCACGGACAACGGTCCGGGAATGGACGAGACCCTCAGAAAACGGGTGTTTGAGCCCTTTTTCACCACCAAACCCGTTGGGGTGGGTACAGGGCTGGGGTTATCCGTCTCTTTTTTCATCATCACCAAAAACCATGGTGGGGAGATCACCGTTTCCCAGGCAACCAAACAGGAAACGGGCCAGACACACGGCACCCGGTTCACCATCACGCTTCCTATGGAGACGCCGGCGGAGGAAACCTATCGGAGCAACTGATCCGTTGTCCCTTCAAACAAGGGGGCCGGGTCCACAAGCTGCCCCTGAACGGATACGGACAAATGGAGATGGGGCCCTGTGGCCCGGCCAGTGCGGCCGGAAAGCCCGATGACCTGCCCCCGTTTCACCACATCCCCTTTGGAGACTTTAAACTCACTCAAGTGAAAATACAGAGAGATCACCCCGTTGCCGTGGTCGATGTACACGGAGTTGCCCGCATAGTAATGGGATTCCGCCAGGACAACCCTTCCGTCGGCGATGGCCTCAATGCCGGTCCCGGTGGGTGCCCTGAAATCAAGTCCCCGGTGGGGATTCTTGGGTTTACCGTTTAAAATCCGCTGGAGACCGTAAACGCTGGTGGTCTTCCCCCCCACCGGCCGGTGAAAGGGCAGCCGCCACAACCGTTGGTCCGACCAGGTATTCTTGGCCTTTTGGGTCCGTACCCGCTCCCCTTTGATCCGCGCCAGCACCGCTTCGGGCGGGGTGACCATTTTAGAGGGCAGGTTCAGTTCCTGGCGGGGGTAGGACCGTGTGACGATATCGATCTCCCGCTGCCACACATTCTCTTTACCACCGGCCCATGCCCGCACCAATAATGTCTGATCCCCCGCCTTTATCGTCAGCACATCCGTCCCCAGCATTGCCACGGCCACGTGACGCCCGTTCCATTGGGACACCGACGGCACCACCACCCGCCCCATCCAGTGAATGGAAATCCTGTCATAGGCCAGATCCGATGTCAGGCGCACCAGGAAAGGCTGGCCGGCGCCCACCCGGGACGGATGGGCAATGGCAATGGCAGAAGTATCAGAAGGGGGTTTTTCTGCCAGGCCGGCTACGGGAACCGCCAATATCACAAAAAGGACAATCGTCCACATGTATCGATTCAAAGTGCAAACTCCTTTTCAACGCCCATTCCGGGGCAATTTTATGTTATTCATTTGCCTTGCCCCCGCATCTATTGTAATTTATCTGGTATACGACCCGAAAGCGTAACAGCACCCGATTCTAATTGATTCCGGTGGAATCGACAATATTAAAAGCCATAGTAAAACAGCTGTTCCGGCTGACACCCGTTGAGGAGACTGCCATGTATGAAAACATGTCAAGGGAATCATTGATCCGCGAACTTGAAAACAGGCATTCCCTTCAGAACCGCCTGGACCTCAGGGAAAAAGAGCTGAACGCACTGATGACAGGCACCAGGGCGATTCTGGAACAACGAGGATTTACCGAAACCGCCCGGGCCATTTTTGACAATTGCAAAGACCTCATCGGCGCCACATCCGGTTACGTGGCCCTGCTCAGCGACGATGGCATGGAAAACGAAGTGCTGTTCCTTGAGTCAGGAAATCTGCCCTGTTCCGTAAATCCGGAACTGCCCATGCCCATCCGGGGGCTAAGGGCTGAGGCTTACCGATACAACAAAGTGGTCTACCACAACGATTTCATGAACAGTGAATGGGTGGATTTCATGCCCCAGGGCCACGTGGTGCTCACCAATGTCATGTTCGCCCCCCTGATCATTGCAGACAAAACCGTCGGCATCATGGGGCTGGCCAACAAGGCGGCTGACTTTACGGAAGCGGATGCAGAATCCGCCGCCTGGTTCGGTGATCTTGCCGCCATTGCCCTGCGAAACAGCCGGGACCTGGATCTGAGACAAAAGGCCGAGGCGGACAGGGAGCAGACCATCCGGGACCTCATGTCCGCCCTGGACAAGGTGAAACTCTTGTCCGGTCTGCTGCCCATCTGTTCCAGCTGCAGAAAAATCAGAGACGATAACGGGTACTGGCGTAAAATTGAAGATTATGTGGAAACACACTCCGAAGCCGAATTCAGCCACAGTATCTGCCAGACATGCGCAAAGGAACTTTATCCGGATATTGATGTATATGAGGAATAATCCATGACAACACAACCGGCCAACACCTTCTCCGGCCCTATTCTCATTGTGGATGACGAACCCTCCATCCAGCGGCTGGTCTCCCGAATTCTGGAAGAAGGCGGATATACGTCCGAAGTCGCCTGTAACGGCCGTGAAGCACTGGATAAACTGCAAGAGGGTAAATTCGATCTGGTGATCGCAGATATCGGAATGCCGGTGATGGACGGGCTCACCATGACCGAAGAAGTGGTACGAACCCTTGGTACGGATGTCATCATCATGACCGGTAAAATCAACCGGTTTTCCTACGACCAGGTGGTGACCCAGGGGGCCAGCGATTATATCCAGAAACCCTTCTCCCCGGAGGAACTTGTCCTCAGGGTTGAACGGGTATTCCGGGAACGCCGGCTCAAACAGGAGGCCATCCGCCACCAGAATGAACAGGCCCAGTCCCAGCGCCTTGAATCCATCGGCCAGCTTGCCGCCGGCATTGCCCACGAAATCAACACCCCCATCCAGTATATCGGAGACAATACCACCTTTATCCGGGAAAGCTTTGACGATCTGCGCCGGATGATCCGGACCCTGCTGGATCTTCATGAAGCCGCCAGGGAAGACAGGGTGACTCCCGACCTGCTGGATCAGGTCGGCACAGCCATAGAAGACACGGATTTCGAATTCGTCAACGAAGAGCTGCCCGTGGCCATTGACCAGACCCTGGAGGGCGTCTCCCGGATCAAAGAGATTATCAAGGCCATGAAGGATTTCTCCCATCCGGGGGATTCAGGCCATACCCTTGCCAACATTAACGCATGTATCCGCAGCACCGCCACCATCTCTAAAAATGAATGGAAATACGTGGCGGACCTCGATCTCGACCTGGACCCGGCCCTGCCGGAGATCCGGTGTAATCCGGGCGAACTCAATCAGGTATTTCTGAACCTCATCGTCAATGCCAGCCATGCCATCGCCGATCACCAGGAGGAGAATGGCGCTGAAAAGGGAAACATAAATATCCGCACACGGTGGAAAGACGATGCCGTTGAAATTCGTGTTTCCGATACCGGTGCCGGCATCCCCGAAACTATCGTCGAAAAAATATTCGATCCCTTTTTCACCACCAAGGAAATCGGAAAAGGAACGGGCCAGGGTCTGGCCATTACCCGGTCCATTGTGGTAAACCGTCATCATGGACAGATCCAGGTACATACCGAACCCGGCAACGGCACCACATTTATCCTCACCCTGCCGTCAAGTGACCCATAACAAACGGCACCATCAGACGAATTTCAGGCGCTTATGACCCAAACGGATATCAGAAATCAGGCCCACCTCTCCGGAGAGGACGTTAAAAAACTCAACTTTATCAAGGATTCACAACACCTTGTTTTCCGGAAATTTTACCGGTCCGGGCTGCGCTCCCACATCTTTGAGGTGGTACGCACCGAAGATGTGGCCCGGGAATCTTCTGGCGTGGTAAAGGACGGTATCCGGATATTCCCCAGGGCTGTGCCCATAAAGATGTTCCGGATATTTCGAAGCCGGTTCCCCACCAAAGAGGATATCTTTATTGAAATCAAACGGTACAAAACCCTTTTAAATCACCTGGGGCCGGAATT
>JAKSBB010001105.1 GCA_022361315.1 Desulfobacterales bacterium | reverse complement strand
GGCCGTCCTGTTCCAGGTCTGTTAAGCGGCAGAGAAGGCAGGCCGCAAGTCTTCCGGCATCTTCCGCTTCTGTGCCCGCAGCCCTGGCAAGGCTGTCTGCAGCCTGGAATCCCAGGCTGGGAATATCCACGGCGATGCGGTAGGGATCGGTCTGGAGCACGTCCAATGCCTTGTCGCCGTATGTCTTTAATATGGCACTGCTGTGGGTGACCCCGATCTGGTTCTCCTGGAGGAACTGCATGACCCGCCGCACGGCATGGTGGGTGTTCCAGGCCTTTTCGATGATCCGTTTCTTTCGTTTTCCGATACCGTGAACATCCAGAAGCCGGTCCGGTTCGTTTTCGATGATATCCAGGGTCCGTTCCCCGAAGGTGTCCACGATTTTATCCGCCAGAAAACTGCTGATGCCGTTGATGAGTCCCGAGGCCAGATATTTACGGATGCCGGTCACCGTGGCCGGCAGCGTCACTTCGAACATCTCCGCCTTGAACTGGTCCCCGTATTTGGGGTGAGAGGTCCATGCGCCTTTCAGGACCAGTTGCTCCCCCTCCGCCACCCCGGCCAGATGTCCCACCACGGTAATGGGTTCGACCACCTTTGGCACGCGCAGACGGCATACCGTGTAGTGGTTTTCCGGATTCTGGAAGGTAATCCGGGAGAGGGTGCCTTTGACGGTGATCATGGAGAACTATTCGGGCCGGGATATCAGCCAGCGGGCCGCCGCAAGGAGGTCCTGGGCATAATAGTCGGGGGAGATGTCTTCTACTTTAAGTGTCGCCTTGGCCGAAGGGCCGTTTCCCGTGGCCACAAGTATGGTGCTGCCGCACCCGGCGGCAATGCCGCAGAGAATATCCTTGGCAGAGTCACCCACCATGACAGTGTCGGCGGGATCAATACCGTACCGGTCAACGGCCTGGCGGATCAACCCGGGTTTGGGTTTTCTGCAGTCACAACCTGCGTCCGGCGTATGGGGGCAGAAGAAGATATCCCTGATGGTGCCGCCGGCTGCTTCCACCCCTGCCTTCATTTTATCAAAGATGGCCTCCAGAGTTTTTTGGGTGATCATCTGCCGTCCCACAGCGGATTGATTGGTGATGATGATCACCTCAAAGCCGTGCCGGTTGAGCAGGGCAATGGCGTCTGCACTGCCGGGGATAAAGTGAAATTCCTCCGGTGATTTGATGTAGAGGGGGGAGTCCTGGTTGATCACCCCGTCCCGGTCCAGAAAAACAACAGGTTTCATGGGATTACTCCGCCACCGGAAAGGTGCGGTCAAACCCTTCGGCCATCAGCTGGTCGCTGAATTTTCTGGCATCTTTCAGGTTGGTGAAACTGCCGATGCGTACCCGGTAGAACAGGCCGCGGTAGTCCTCATATTGTACAATATGGGCGTTGAGGTAAGACCCGGATAGTTTTTTGCGGTACTTTTCCGCGTTGGTCTTGACCTTGAATGCCCCCACCTGGACGGTGAAATTACCATGCCAGTAATCCACCGCTTTAAATGCCGTTGGTGTATTGTCCTTCTTGTTGTAGGAGGTGGCCTTGCCCAGAGCCGTTACCCGTACCCGTGCCGTTCCCGGTCCCACCATGCCGATTTTATTGGCCCCGGTATAGGATAAATCAATGATGCGGCCGGTGACAAATGGCCCCCGGTCGTTGACCCGGACGGTGATCTCCCTGCCGTTGTCCAGGTTTTCCACCCGCACCCAGGTGTTCATGGGCAGGGTTTTGTGGGCGGCGGTCATGGCGTACATGTTGTAGGTTTCACCGTTGGAGGTTTTTCTGCCGTGGAATTTTTTACCGTACCAGGAGGCAATGCCCTTTTCCACATATCCGGAAGCCGTGGCCAGGGGGACGTATTTCTTTCCCCGTATGGTGTAGGGCCGTTGGGTGGCCGGGGTTTTGCCGGAGTAGGTCTTGGCTTTGGTTTTTGCCGGGGGCTGATGGTCTCGGGGGTAAGGCGCGTCCAGTTTTGAGGAACAGCCGAAAAAAAAGGCCAGGCTGAGGGTGATACAAGCTACAACAATGGTTCGGGCAGACGGGTTTAAAGGCATGGGTGAGCTGTTTCTTTAAATTCTGTTTGTTTCGGGTTATTTCAGGTTAAGGCGATATCCAGAACCTCTTTCATATTGTCGGTAAAGGAAAACTCCATCAGGGACTGGATATGCTCGGGCACATCTTCCATATCCTTTTCATTCCATTTGGGCAGGATCAGGGTCCGGATACCGGCCCGGCGGGCCGCAATCACCTTTTCCTTGATGCCGCCCACGGGCAGAACATCCCCCCTGAGGGTGATCTCTCCGCTCATGGCCAGGCGGGAACGGATCTTCTTTTTGGTGATCAGGGAAACCAGGGCCGCAAGCATGGTGACGCCGGCCGACGGTCCGT
>JAKSBB010000957.1 GCA_022361315.1 Desulfobacterales bacterium | reverse complement strand
GGAAGAAGACGGAGAACTCTGGGACACCGCCGGCAACCTGATCGCCATCTCCAGACAAATCGCCAAGTACCAACCTGTTTAAAGTCGTCGCATTTTAGTTTTTGATTTTCAGGCCTAACCCGGCCCCGCCGGGGCAAAGGGCCATCGCTAAATGCCGGCGGTCGTCCTGACCGCCGGCAAGCGTTCGGACCAGCTTTCGCCGTCCTTGGCAATCTGGTCCTCAAGCGCCGCTCAGACCCTTCCCCCCGACGGGGCCTGACCCTCCGGGTTTCATGAACGTTAAACTGAGTGCTGGGTTGATTCGAGCAACGTCCACGTTGCGAGAAATACATCACTCAAAAGGGTTCAGAGCTGCAAAAGCCTGGCGGCGTCATATTCAAGGCGTCAAAGCGTGCCGTTGTAGCCATTCTACCGCAAACGCTTTGCAACGAAGAATATGCCGCCGCCAGCTTTCCCGAAGGGTGAGCGTTTTGAAAAAACGCTCATGCAGCAGCAAAAAAAAAGGCAGCACCTTGGCAAGGGGTGCTGCCTTTATCGGAGGCAAAATAATTACTTAATATTAAGGAGGGTTTGTGGTTTATCCTGCTACATTGACCCCAGTGTCGCATCCAGTGGAGCCAAAGATCTTAAACTTTTTACTTAGGCTAAATGGCAACATCAACCGGTGTTTTTGTTAATGTTAGGTACAATATTACCATAAAATATTATGCTGTCAATGAAAAAGTTTGGCATTTATAACTTTTTTGTTTATGTTCCCGATCCAACGTTGTCAGGAGGCGGAAGAAACATCCGGTGAGCAGAGTTTGATAAGGCCGGGCATCACTGTATTCCTGCCGTTTACCTTGGCCTTGTATAACATGTTGTCCGCATCTTCGATAAGCCTTGAGATGTCTGTATTGGGGCGAAGTTCCGCCACACCGAAACTGGCGGTCACGCGGATCTCATTGTCATTCCAGGGGATGCTCAGGGCGGCGATCTTCATTCTTAGGCGATCTGCCAGCTCCATGGCTTTTTCCCTGCCGGTTTCCGGCAGGATGGCGATGAACTCTTCCCCGCCGTACCGGGCAAGGATATCCCCCCGCCGTATACTCTCCTTGATCAGCAGGGTGACCTCTTTGAGCACTTCGTCACCGCCCAGATGACCGTAGGTATCGTTCACCGCCTTGAAGTGATCCAGGTCAAACATGAAGACGGACAGTCTGCTGCCGTACCGGGCGGCATAGGCCGCATGCCGCTGAAGCTGGGATTCGAACTCGCGGCGGTTGTAACATCCGGTTAGGGGATCGATAACGGCTGCATCTTTCAGGTTTTCTATTTTGATCTGTTTTGACAGGGCGACGGAACACCCCTGAAGAATCAGGTGTACCACTTCATCGTGAAAGTCGGTGATACCCTTCTGGGGCATCATATATAGGCGGGCGTAGCAATTGTCTTCTTTCAGGTCATAGTGGACCAGGGTGTCCATGCTGAATTTCTCCTGGTACTCATTGGATTTAAAACTGTGGTTCAGATAGGTAAGATCCGCAGCGCTGCCGATGTTGAAATCTTCCAGAATGATATCTTCGATGGAGGCCTTATACATTCTGGGATCCAGCCAGATGTCAACCCCGGCCTCTTTTTTGACCACAAAGGCAAACAAACGGTACCCCAGGATATCCTTGAGACAATCCGCCACCTCGTTGATGATTTCCATGGATGAGGATTTCTCGTTCAGGGCGACGATATGGTGGGTCAGTTTAGACTGGGCCGCCGCTTTCTGCAGCCAGGAACTAAAGAGCAGACTGAACGCTGCTGATACACTGCCGCTGATTTTATTTATGGTCTCTTTCATGGGGTGTGCCTTCTTCTAAAATTTGCCTTTGGTTAACAATATCGGTGGAATGACGGAAAAAACTTAGAAGAATTTTAAATCCACATGGTTTTCCTATACATTGCCCGATATCGTCACACAATTGCGGAACCCCTTGTTTGGGTGCATTGATAATGGCGTCTGGCACGAATTGTTGCTTGACTTGTACTGGTACGGAATCTATAAATAGTAAACTGGCTGAAACCGGCGCTCCCAGACGTTTTGAAAAGGCGGTGGTACCCGGTAGAGGATCAACGGGAATAATAAACTTTTATCTCCTTCCGGCCTCAAACAAAATCTTGGGGTGATGAATGGTCACAGCCATTGAAATTGAGTCGAAGCTTCTTAAGTTTAATCATAACAACCCAAAAACGAACAAAAGGTGAGCCCATGACTGAAATTATTTTTGAATTTTTGACCAAGATCGGATTCCATCACCCGGTCCATCCTGCGTTGGTACACGTCCCCATGGGAATGGTAATGGGCGCTGTTGCGTTCCGGTTCGGCTCGTTTCTGCCAAGACTTCAGATGCTGGCGAAAACCGGCTACCATTGCGTGATTCTGGGGCTGCTCGGCCTGCCGCCCACGATTTTTACCGGCTACCTGGACTGGCAGCATAGATATGACGGTGAGTGGGAAGGGCTGATCATCACTAAGATGGTACTGGCCGGTCTGCTGAGTATCGTCATGATTGCGGTGGCCTTCATGGACAACCCTGAAGAACGGAAAATCGATAAGGTCACGGGGCTCTATTTTGTCATGATTCTTCTTGCTGTCGGCCTGGGTTTTTCCGGCGGAGAGCTGATTTTCGGATAATTATAGCTTAAGGAGAGTACGAATGAGAAAGCGCTTTTTTGCTGCCCTCTTTGCGGCACTGCTGTTGTTCTCTGTGAATGCATATGCAGCTGAATACGACCATACCCTCAACGTGAAAGATATGGACGTCCACTGGAAACTGGACGGCGATAAGATTAAAGTGAAGCTTTCAGCCAAAACCACGGGCTGGGTGGCCATTGGGTTTGATCCTGAAAAGGCCATGCAGGGTGCTGATATTGTTATCGGTGCCGTGAAAAAAGGTAAGGTTCGAATTGAAGATCACTACGGTGATCGTAAACGGGCCCATTCCAAAGATGATAAACTGGGCGGTTCCAACCATGTCATGGACCCCAAAGGTATGGAAAAAGACGGGATCACCACCATTTCCTTTACCCTGGCTCTGGACAGTGGAGACAAGTGGGACAAAGCCATTAAAACAGACGGCATGTACCGGATTATGCTGGCCTACGGCACCGGACGCGACTCTTTCAAATCCGGCCATAAGTGGCGCGGTGTATATGACGTGAACTTTTCCACCGGCGAAACCAAGAAGATTAAATAATGAGCCGCCGGGTATTGTCATACCTGATTGCAGCCCTTTTCCTGCTGGCGTTAACCGCGCCGGCAGGTATGGGTTCTGACCACGGGGCCGGCCATGACGCAGGTCTCCATACCGGGCATGAGGCCGACCATGGCCAAATGGACCATCACCAGATGGACCATGGCGACCGGATGGACCATGGAGATATGACGGACGGTGACGCCCATGCCGGACACGCCAAGGCTGCCACGACTGCCATGGGCGACGACACCGGTGGGCATTCCGCCGAAGCCCATGCAAAGATGATGGCCGAAGCAGAGGCGGAGTCGGCTGAGGCACTTGCCAAGAGCGTCCGGGTGGAAGAAAAACTGGGAGATTATATTGATTTCTCAGCAGTTTTCAAGGATGAGAAAAATCAGCCGGTGGATCTGAAGACGGTTTTTGATAAACCGGTGGTGATCCTTCCGGTTTATTTTATGTGTACCTCCATCTGCAATTTTCTCCAGGCGGAGCTGGCCAATGTGCTCAACCTCACCGAGGAAATTCCGGGGCATGACTTCAACGTGGTGTCCGTCAGCTTTTCCGATGATGAAGATGCCTCCCACGCAAGGACTTCCAAGCGAAACTACCTGAATCTGGTCAAACGGGAGATCAATGCGGACAACTGGTATTACCTCACCGGTGACCGCGAAAACATCCTGCGCCTCATGGATTCCCTGGGGTATTACTTTGTAAAGAAAAAGAAAAATTTTTATATCCATCCCAACGCGATGATCGTGCTGGCCAGGGATGGAAAGATTATCCGCTACCTCTACGGGCCGGATTTTCTCCCCTTTGATGTGGGTATGGCTTTGAGCGAAGCCCGGAAAGGGGAACCCGGGATCTCAATTAAACGGGGGGTACTCTCCTTCTGCTTTGACTACGATCCTGAAAATAAGACCTATGTATTTAAGATGTTCCGTATTACCGGAACGGCGATTCTCATCCTGGTTGTGGGGTTTGTCGTCTTCCTGATTGCACCGTCCAAAAGAAAGAGACGGGGCAGGGGGCTGACACGAAGGCCGCCGCCACCCGGAGACTAACGCGAAACCCCACGCAACCCCGTATATCTCTTGTGAGGATGACATGGAAGCTGTTAAATCTTTTTTTGAAACCCCGGCACCCTCACGGTTTACAGGTATTTGGGCCTGGCTGCTGACCACGGATCACAAGCGCATCGGCCTGATGTATCTTTTCGCCATTGTTTTCTGGTTCTGCCTTGCCATTCTCCTTGGCGGGCTGATCCGGCTGGAACTTATGTTCCCGGGCGAAACCGTGCTGACGGCGGAACTTTACAACTCCGCCTTTACCCTCCACGGGGTCATCATGATCTTTTTATTCATCATACCGGCCCTGCCTGCCATATTCGGGAATTTCTTCCTGCCCATGCAGATCGGTACGGATGACGTTTTTTTCCCAAAACTCAACCTGCTGTCCTGGTATTTGTATATGCTGGGCGGGTTTATCGCCATCGCCTCCCTCTTCGCCGAGGGCTTTCCGGATACAGGCTGGACATTTTACGTACCCTTTTCGGTGTCCACCCAGACCAATGTGTCTACGGCGGTTTTCGCCGCATTCATTCTGGGTTTCGCCTCCATGCTGACAGGGCTGAACTTTATCACCACCATCCACCGGATGCGCAGTCCGAAGATGGGATGGCTGCAGATCCCGCTGTTTACATGGAGCCTCTATGCCACCTCCTGGGTTCAGCTCCTGGCAACCCCGGTGGTGTCCATCACCCTGGTACTGGTGATTGTTGAACGATTCCTGAACATCGGTTTGTTTGATCCGTCCAAAGGCGGTGATCCCATTCTTTACCAGCACCTGTTCTGGATGTACTCCCATCCGGCGGTATACATTATGATTCTTCCGGGAATGGGGGTGATCTCCGAGATTATCCCTGTCTTTTCCAGGAAATCCATATTCGGGTACAAGGCCATCGTCTTTTCGTCCATGATGATTGCCGTTGCCGGGTCACTGGTCTGGGCCCACCATATGTACACCTCCGGCATGAG
>JAKSBB010000074.1 GCA_022361315.1 Desulfobacterales bacterium | reverse complement strand
AGACTCCAGATCCGGCTGGCCGTATCCAGGTTAGAGAATGAGGTGCTGGATTTGGAGATTTCCGTCACCAGCCGCAGGGCCGGGAGCCGGTTCTTTTCTGCGGCCAGGGCTGTCAGGCGGCCGGCATCAACTTTGGCCAGGGCTGCACGGATATCAGGACGGTTTTTCAGGGCGGCCTCCGGTGGTACCACCGGAGCGGTTTTGATTTCCGGCAGGGTATCGGAGGTCAGTTGCTCGGCCCTGGGATATCTGCCCACCAGGACTTCCAGGGTGCGCAGCGCCCGGTGGTGAGATTCGGTGCGGGCACTAACATTGGCCCTGGCCACCTCGGTTCGGGTCCGGGCGGCTGCATAATCCTCCAGGCTGCCAAGCCCTTCCCGGTAGCGAAGCAGCAGGGCATCTTCGATTTTTGTGAGGGCCGCCAGCCGTTCTTCTTCGATACGGTGGGTCTGGGAGGTGGCAACCGCAGATATCCATGCCTGGATCACCCGGGCCGCCAGGGCATCGTATGCCTGGACATAGGCCATGCCCAGGGCATCGTGTTCCATAACCTGTGCCTGGTGGAGATCGGATATCCGCCCCCAGACGTCCAGTTCCCAGGATATGTTGGCCGAGACCTGGTAGGCATTCACGGCCTTCGGTTCGCCGGCATCATCCAGGCTCTGGTTGTTCCGTCCCCGGTCTGCTCCTGCGGAGATCTCCGGCAGCCGGCGGGAGCCGGTCTGGCTGAGCAGAAAACCGGATGCCTTCAGCCGGGCGGCTGTGGCGTTGAGGTCGGGGTTGTTGGCCAGGGCTTCTTCCACCAGTCCGGTGACCCCGGGATCGTTCAGGAGAGCCAGGAGGGAGGCGGTCATGGTCAGGTCTCCGGTTCGAATCTGGCTGTGGACCTGGCGGCGTGGTACCGGTGTCGGTGCTTTACCGGAGCCTTCATCTGTAAGTGAGGCGTCAGCCTTTTCCTGAACTGCCCATGCCTTAGGCAAGGGTGTCGGCAGGTCGGCCGGCTTGGGACGTTTGGCACAGCCCGTGACCATGACAAGGAGGCCTGCCAGAATAATACCTGAGATAAATCGAGTTAAATCATGCATCACATCATCACTTCGTTGCTGGTTTGTTGATGTTCCGATTTATACGCCCGGGCGGCAAAGGATAATATGGGAAAACTGTGATTGTTTGTGACAAAATGTTACGGCCCGGGAGCCGGGCCATTCAATGCAGAGAGTATTGGGAATACCCCCGGCGGTGGCACCGGGGGGCGGGAGTTTGTGGTTGGTTTTCTATTTATGTTCCTGGAGACGCTGAAACGCCATGCCGAGACCGAAGGGGACAAAAAATGCGGCCTTGAGGTCGGGATATGCCTTCAGGATATCGGTTTTGATTCTATCCATATCCTTCCCGTGGGCTGCAAATGCCTGGTTGGTTTTGGTGAGATAGCCGATGTTCCGGTCAATGATTCCGGGGCCGCTTGCCGGAGCGCCATGCCCGGGAAGAAAGTATTCATAGTCTTTGTAATTCTCGCGGAGCCCCTTAAGTACGTCGATCCAATTGGTGTACTGGTCATTGCCCAGAAACAGATGGGTACCGCTGTAGAGCAGATCCTGGGCAATCAGGGTTTTCATCTGGGGCAGGGCGATCACCAGGGCGGCACCGGACTCTGCATCCCGAATCTTTGAGATGTCAAAGGTGATACCGCCGATGGTCTCTGTTCCGGGTGTTATAATCTTCTGAATCTCCGGCACCATACCCGGTTTGTTTTTTGCCTTGAGAACGGCTTCGCCATGGGCCTTCAGGAAGTCTTGGGTTTCCTGGAGGGCATACACCGGAACCCCCTGAAAGGCAATGGAACCCATCCAGTGGTCGGGATGTTCATGGGAGAGGTAAATTCTATCAATGGGTTTGTTCAGGCTGTCCGTATAGGCCCGGAACTCATCGGCAAAGGGCTTGGCAAACTGCATATCCACCAGGACCAGCCGGTCTTTAAGCTCGATAATGTGGGTGAGGTTGGCAGCCGCCTTATACGGGGCCATATAGGAATGGATAACGGCATTTTTATTGCCGGTATCATAAACAAAGACCCTGCCGCCGGCTGTCAGCGGGGACTGGGCCGAAGCAATGGTCAGGGATGTCAAAATAAAAAATAAAACGGATGCACAAATACGTCTGGGTTTGCGGTACATGATATTCTCCTTCAAACGTTCCACCGGGGATTCCCCCTGATGATTAAAGTAAGTCACCTCTAACAACTGGTGATGTCTGGATGGTGGAAAGTGTAACGAATGAAGAGAAAGGGCAGAAGGGACTATTCCGGGTAAAACTGGTACTTTTTCCGGATCTCCTCCCGGAACTGCCTGGGACTCCGGCCGGTTTCCCGTTTGAAAAATCTGCCGAAGTAGGAGGGATCTTCAAACTCAAGACTGTATCCGATCTCGGCAGCACTCATATCCGAGTGGGCCAGCAGCCGTTTTGCCTCCAGGGCGATTTCACGGTTCAGGAGTTTCCCCGGAGACAGCCCTGTCACCTCTTTTGTGATTTCACCCAGGCGGGATGCGCTGATACCCAGTTCCCCGGCAAAGGCCTGCACCGATTGGTTCACCGCAAGATTCCCGGCGATTAGGTGTTTAAACCGCCGGACTGTGGCTGCCTTATCCGGCCCGCTTGCCCGGTGGGTATTCTGCGCAGCATAGATGCGCATCAGCCGGACCAGCAGCAGGTAGAGTTGCGCCCTCAGCACACCGCCTCTGCCCGGGAGTTCGGCGGTAAATTCCCCCTCCATCTCCCGGATGCTGTCCTCGAAGGCGGCCTGTTGTTCAGCGTCGAGTTCCAGTAAGGGGTGATGGACAGCCGTATAAAAAAAGGGCAGGTCCTCAACATTATTCTGGGACAATGGATTCAACACCATGAAGTCTTCGGTAAACAGGAGGACCTTTCCCGAAAGCGCCTCAGCTAACTCCCAGCAGTGCACCTGCCCTGGAGAGATAAAGAAAAAAACGGGCGGGTGGATGGGATAAGGCTCAAAATCAATGAAATGGGTGCCGCTGCCCCGGGTAATATAATAGATCTCAAAAAAACTGTGACGGTGCGGGGCTTCGGACAGGGACAACTGCCTGCGCCGTTCCGGCAGCGTGGCATAGTCAATCACCTCAAAGGGTAGATCCCTTTGAACCGCAGGTCTGAAATGATAGGTGGTCAGTTCTTTGGCATGATCCGGCATGGCCGTATCATACCCCAGGCCGGACACCTGATCAAGTTAGGCCTCATCAGCAAGCGCTTCCGTCCAGACAGCAACCATGTCGTTGCTGAATAGATAAAAAAAGATGTCCAGCGCTTCATAGGCAGGCAGCCGGCATATGGACACAGCAATCTTAGCCGCCTCCTGCGGTGGATACCCATATACACCGCAGGAGATAGCAGGAAAGGCAATGGATTTACATCCATTTTCCAGTGCCAGATATAGACTGTTCTTATAGGCAGAAGAAAGGAGTTTCTCAGGCGCTGGATCAATCCCGTACCGTGGCCCAACCGTATGAATCACATAGCTGGCCTTCAAATTCCCGGCCGAGGTTAACCTGGCCTGTCCGGCTGGACAACGCATGCCGTCTTTTTCAGGCACCTCCCGGCATGCTGCCAACAACGCAGGCCCGGCTGCCCTGTGAATGGCACCGTCCACCCCTCCTCCACCCAACATCCGGGAGTTGGCTGCATTGACAATGGCGTCAACTTCTGCTTGTGTAATATCACCTTGGATTATTTTGATGGTCCCCATGGGCAAGTCCCTCCGTTGAATGGTTCGTATGTTATCTTCATACACCAATGATAGAATTGTCAATCACCGCGCCGATAAGAATTTGTGTTTTGATGTTCGGATCAGGTTTACAAGGTGATGGTTGTCTTACGTGGGGAAATTAGGCGGGAAGGCATAACGACCGCCACCCCGAATGGACCTACACGGTTCAATAACCGTTCTTTCAATTGTGAGTTTTATTCAAACTCTTTTGGTTTTCTAACCTGATGAAAGTTATCAAATGAATTTT
>JAKSBB010000907.1 GCA_022361315.1 Desulfobacterales bacterium | reverse complement strand
TGTACCGTCAGTGGAGCTAACAGCGGAAGAAACGGCATGGCTGCGATCCCATCCGGTCATCACCCTGGGGTCCGATGACAGCTGGTCACCCTATATCATCAAAAATGAAGACGGCAGCATCAGCGGATATGACCGGGATGTTCTGGAACTGGGCAACGCCACCACCGGGGCTAATTTTCAGCTCATTGCAGGCAGCTGGAAACAGATGCTCGAAAAAGCCGTCAGCAGAGAGATCGACGGGCTCAGCACCAGTGCGGTTCACAAATCCCGCGAGGCCCATTTCAACTTCTCGGACATTTATATCACCACCCGCCGGCTGCTGGTGGTCTCCACCACCAATCCGGAAAACATAAATTCCGCCGATGATCTGGCCGGGAAAAAAATCGGCTACCAGGAAAAGAACCTGTTCGATAAAAAACTGGTGGCCCGCTTCACCGACTCCACCATCGTCCCCCTGAAATCACTGGAGGACGTCCTCCAGCACCTGATCACCGGTAAGATAGACGCCACCGTAGGCAGCCATGCCCTGATTTACCTGGCCGAGAGACAGGGGCTGCCCTATATCAGGATTGCAGACTATATCCCCGACAGCCGCCTTGACCTGGTATTCAGCATCCGGAAGGACTGGCCCCATGCGGTGTCCATCCTGAATAAAGGCCTGAAAGCCGTGGCAAAGGAAAAAACAGATCTGAGAAAAAAATGGTTCTACACCACCGGAATGGACCAAAAACAGCAGACACCGCTCCCTTTAAGTGAGGGGGAGAAGGCCTGGCTGGCCGCCAGATCACACTTGTCCGTACTGAGCCTTGAAAATTTTCAGCCTTTCAGTTTCAGGAAAAACAATATCCCTATGGGATACAGCATCGAGACCATGAAGCACATCGGCAGGATGCTGGGCAAAGAGATCCGGTTTATTAAAAAGCCCTGGAATGAACAGCTGGAGATGCTCAAACGGGGGGAGTTGGACATCATCCCCCATCTGGCGGTGACCGAGGAACGCAAGGCATTTGCAGATTACACGGATTTCATCCACCTCACCTTCCTCATCGGCTTTGCCGTACCAAAGGATCAGACCGTCAGAACCATGGCGGATTTCGAGGGCAGAACCATTGCCGTTGTCCGGGGGTACTACCTTCACAGGCACCTGGAAAAACACTTTCCGGACATTTCCCTGTTGCCGGTGAATTCCACGGAGGAGGCCGTCAATGCCGTTGCCCGGGGCCAGGCATTTGCCGTGGTGGACAACGTCCCGACGCTGAACTTTTTCATCCGGGAAAAATGGCTCACCAACCTGAAAGTGGCCAGTGTGAACGATTTCGGCCTGCCCCTGGAAACCCGGATGCCCATGGGGGTCACCAAGGGCCACACACTTTTGAAGTCCATCCTGGAGAAGGCCAATGCCGCCCTGCCCCCGGATGAAATGGCAGCCCTCAAACGGACCTGGATGCTGCCGGAGCAGATGCGGACCATCTCCCTGAGCCCAGAGGAAACAACCTATCTGAGAGAGAAGCAGACACTCAACCTCTGCATTGATCCTGACTGGCTCCCCCTTGAGGCGACCGTGGACGGTCAGTACACCGGGATGAGCGCAGACTATATCCGGATTCTGGAAAAGGCGGTGGGGCTGCCCATCCGGGTATATCCCACCGCCACCTGGCAGGAATCCCTGGACATGGGAAAAACCGGGAAATGCGACCTGTTCTCAATGATCATGGAGACCCCGGACCGCAGGGCCTACCTCAACTTTTCTCCCCCGTACTTTAAAACCCCCATTGTCATTGCCACCCCGCTGCAGCATCCCAGGGTTTCATCCCTGCGGGATATGGCTGGCCGGCGGCTGGGTATCGTAAAAGGCTATGCCTACGGGGAGCTTCTCCGCAGGAAATATCCGGATATCCCCCTGGTTAACGTGGCAAGTGTGGAGGACGGTCTCAAACAGGTGGAACAGGGCACCCTGTCCGGATTCATCGGCTCCCATGCGGCCATCGGCTACCATATCCAGCAGACCTATTTCGGCCAGATCAAAATATCAGGCAAACTAAACAAGGTGCTCGAACTGAGCATCGGCACCCGTAAAGACGAACCCCTGCTCCGTGATATATTCAACAAGGCCATCGCCACCCTAACCCCGGTGGATCACCGGCGAATTCTCAACCAATGGGTGGTGATTGCAGCGGGGGAAACCGGGGACAACGACCTCACCCCGGGGGAGAAAAATTTCATCAAGCAGCATCCGGTGATCCGGTTCCGCATCCGCCCGGACAGGCCCCCCTTTGAACTGGCATATAACGGAAAAGCAGCCGGACTGGCCGTGGACTACCTCAGCGCCATCGCAGAGATTGCAGGGTTCACCCCGGAGTTCGTTGTCAATGACATGCCTGTGCGTGCGGCTTATGATACTGTGGCGGGAGACCGTGCCGAATTTGACACCCTGGCCTTTTCCGTGAAGAGCAAGGAGCGGGCGAAACGATTCACCTTCGGAGACGCCTTTTTATCCTACCC
>JAKSBB010000802.1 GCA_022361315.1 Desulfobacterales bacterium | reverse complement strand
TCTCTAATTGACCTGCATCAGGCTTTTTAGTTTATTGTAAAGGCGTTTACGGAAATCGGCATCCGCGTCACTGAGGTTGTATACGTCTGTTTTATCAGGGCTGAGCCATTTTGCCGATCGGATTTCCTTCAGGGTGGTTTCGGTGCGGGCCAAAGGGCTCAGATCCAGTCCGCTCTCCTTAAGCCGTTCATAGTCGTCCTTGCGGAGCGAGTTTTCAAGATCCCGGATATATTTGTTGTAGGGCCGGTTGATGAAAACCGTGAGCATGGCATAGAGTGCCGGCAGCGAAATGGCCAGGATGATCAGGAAGTTGAAAATGGATTTGCGGATCAGGTAGAGCCGCTTTTCCTTAACTTCTTTATGGGAAACAACGATCACCAGGTTTCCCTGAATGGCGTGGCGGTCTTTCAGGGGGAAGAAGATCCGGTAAGCCTCCGGGGTTTTTTCATTCATGAAGGTGGCGGACAGGGTGAGCCGTGCGGTTTCCGACTCTTTCCTGGCCGAATAGAGAATGTTGCCGTCCGTACCGATAATGTAAAGGTTTTCCATATCTTTTGGCAGGATATCGGACAGGAGCCGGTCGTAGTTGAGATTGGTCAAAGGTTTTCCGAATATCAACGACTTGTCCAGCTTACGCTTCATCTCTGTGCCCACGATCCGGTATTTGCGCAGGTTGGCGGTTTCCAGATTGTTGGCCAGAAAACCGATTTCAAGAAAACAGTTCAGTCCCTGGACAAAAAGGATGATCAAAAAGGTAATGATCATGATGCGGGAACGCAGTTTCACGAGACCTCCCCCCTGTAACGGACCATGAGCATGGCAATATCGTCGAACTGTGGTTCCACATCGGCAAAGGTTTTCAGATCGGATTTTATGGATAATACCGTATCCTCGCAGGTGTTGTCCGCCAGTGCCGATATCTTTTCAAGCAGTGTCTCGTCCGTATAAAATTCTTTGGCCGGGTTCTGGGCTTCGGTGACCCCGTCCGTATACAGGAAAAGGGCGTCTCCCGGCGCAAGGGTCAGGGACAAGGGCTTGTAGGGAATTTCATCCATGATGCCCACAACAGGCCCGGAGTTCTCTTTAATGTACCGGCAACCGTCGGTTCGGGAGATCAGGATGGGTGGATTATGTCCACCGTTGCTGTAGGCGATTTTACCGGTATCAAGATCCAGGATAGCGATGAACAGGGTGACGAACAGGGACTGGGGGTTATCACTGGCAATGGCGTCGTTCACCTCAATCATGATATCGGAGGGATTTTCATGTTTGCCGGAAGATGTTTTGATCAGGGTTTTGGTGATGGCCATCATCAAAGAGGCGGGTACACCTTTACCGGAGACATCGCCGATGGTAAAGCAGAGTTTGTTATCATCCACAAAGTAAAAGTCGTAGAGATCTCCCCCCACCTCTTTGGCAGGCTCCAGGGAGGCATAAATACCTAAGTCCGACCGTTCCGGAAACGGGGGGAATATCTTTGGGAGGAGCCCCAGCTGGATGGATTTGGCCACGTTGAGTTCGCCGTTGATCCGTTCATTTTCCGCCGTGGTGTCAATGAGCTTCCGGATATTGTCCCGCAGCTCTTTTTTCATGAACACAAAGGACTGGGCCAGGCGGCCCACCTCATCTTTGTACTGATGGGCAAGGGTTTCGATATAGGTGTCTTCCCCCGCATCTTCCCGGGTGAGGTCCTCGTCTGAGAATTCCTTGACCCGGGTCGCCAGTATATTCAGGGGTTTTGAAATCCGGGACACCAGCCAGGCCGTGAACAGAATACTTAAAAACAAGATAACCGCTATGAGGGCGGACTGCTTGGTGGTCAGGGCATTGACGGGCTCCATGATTTCCGAAACGGGCACGGTGATGCCGATGTACCATCCCAACGGTTTGAAATAGGAGATATAGGCCACCATCTCTCCCTTTTCAAACGTATCGGATTCAAAGGACAGAAAACCGTCTCCCCGGTGTGTGGCTTTGGCCATCATGTCCTGAAGGAGCAGGTTTCCGGTAAGGCTGTTGGTACTGAGCTTGAACGCCGATGCCCGATCATCATCTGTGATGGCAAGGATGTTGAGAGATTCATCAAAGAGAAAGGCGAACCCGGTTTGGGCCACAGTGATTTCCTCAAAGGTTTCATTGAGGGTGGCGATGATTTTGCTCAGCTTTTGCTGCGCCTCCACCTCTATGGTGTCGACACTCACCATGGTGCCGACAATCCAGTTCCACGGGGTGTACCGCTGCATACATAAAAGCACCTTGTCCCCCACAGCCGTTTGGGACCCCTCCCAATTCACCACATTGATGATAGGGGCGTCGTCATACACGGCCGTATTTAGCACCTCGGCAACGGTTTTTCGCTTCATGTCGATGAATCCGCCGATGTTGACACCGACGAGGTCGGATTGGGCATGGGAGATAATGGTGAGGTCGGGATCTGCAACGAAAAAAGACCCGAACTTGCTGATCCCGGAGCGGGCAATCCAGTCCAGCACCACAGTCTGGGTGGCCTGGGGAGGCAGGGACTGTAAGGTGATCAGGTCGTTCTGTTGGTCCAGCATTTTTACCACCATGTCGGTGCGGTTCCTGAGCAGGGCCTTGTGGCGGGTGACGGCATCTATTTTGTCCGTGATCAGGTTGTTGTACTCACCCTTGATATTCAGATCGATGAGGGAAAGCACATGCCGGGAGAGTTTATCCTGCTGGATCAGCATGGCGTTACCGATTTCCTTATTGGCAATGAAAATCAGGATCAGTGCTGTGATCACCATGATGAAAATGATCAGGCTCACTATCTTGGATTGTAATGAGGTGAACATATATTTGTCCGCGCCTGTCTATGGGGTTATTCAGTTCAGATACGCCATTCATTCTTATATCGAATCCCTCCGGCTGTTTTCAAGACAATAATGAAAAATGCAGGTGATTCAGGTTTTACCGGAGAACGGGGTTGATTTATGATGGAAAAAAGGAGTAAAACCAACCAGTATAAGACCGCGTTCCCAACACGCCCCGGGAAGTGGCCGCGTCCATTGCCAAAACCCCCTGATACCGGGAAAAAGCCGACTGCCGATCCCGGAAAGGAACCGCCGGATAATAAATCGGATATGAAAATGGATATGAAATCAAAAACACTGGCTGCGAATCTGGAAAATCTCGACGCCTTTCAGACCTTTATCTTCGAATGTGCAGAGGCGTCCGGCATGGATGTACCGCAGATCCAGAAGATGCAGCTGGCCTCCGAAGAGGCACTGGTCAACATATTCAACTATGCCTATCCCGAAGACACCGGGGGAGATGTGACGGTCACCTGTTCCCTGGACGGGGAGAAGGTGTTCAAGATCCGGCTTGAGGACTGCGGCCGCCCCTTTGACATGCTGGCCAAAGATGATCCGGATACCAGTCTTTCCATTGATGACAGGGCCATCGGTGGTCTGGGTATTTTTTTTATTAAGCAGATGATGGATACCGTGGATTACCGCAGGGAAGACGACAAAAACATTCTGACCCTGACCCTGACCGTCAACTGAATGCCGAAACCGGAATCGGCTTTCCGGGGTCCGGGCCCTCCTTTTCCCGCTTCTCTTCTTTTGTATCATTCGCATGTATTCCCTCCGGCTGTTTTGCCGTTATTCACATTAAATGCGGGTTTTCAAAATCTGCTTTGGGATATCAGGTGATTGGTGGTATAACACAGGAACCTTTACTTGCCTGAACCTTGTTAGCAATGGAGTTACATGAAGCGCATACTTGTATGGATATTGTTTCTGTCCGTATATTTTTCCCTGTTCATAAATTGTTCCTTGTCCATGGCTGCCCCCCTGATCTGGGTGACAGATGATACCCCCGGTGGACGTTTCATCAACGGGGGCGGACCGGATTTCCACAGCGAAAAACCCGGTATCGAAATTGAATTGTACCGGATGGTGGCCCGCCGGCTGGATCTTGACATCGAGTTAAGACGGATGTCATGGAATACCTGTCTCCACCTGATTGAGCAGAACCGTGTGGACGCCATCTTTCCCGCAAGCTTTAAACCGGAGCGAATGAAGATCGGTGTGTATCCCATGAAAGACGGCGCCGTGGATGCCGGTCGAAAAACCCGCGACAATGCCTATTATCTCTACACCCTTAAAAACAGCGCCCTGGACTGGGACGGTGCCCGGTTTACACGCGGGGACACACCGGCTGTCATCGGACTCCCCGAAGGCTGGGCCATCGTGGATTTTGTTGTGAAACGGTACGATAACGTTGTGGAAGAACCGGTGAACCGCAAACTGCCAAACCTTTTGGTTCACGGGCGTCTCCAGGGGTTTATCTGCCTGGAAACCGTATTTGACGCCTATCTGAAAAAGGGGGACGGTATCTACGAAGATATTGTTAAAGTTCACCCACCGGTATGGGAGAAACCTTATTACCTGATGCTCTCCCACAGGTTTGTGACGGGAAATCCGGCCCTGGCCGAAGGAATCTGGAATGCCATCCGGGAGATCAAACAAACACCCGCTTATGCAGACATGGTATCGCGGTACGTGGAGTAACCCGCGGCAACATCACCCGGGGTCACTCCCATCCATCTGCGGAATTGTTTGGTCATGTGACTTTGGTCTGCAAAACCGCAGAGGGCTGCCGTGTCGGCCGGGGAGACGCCCTCTCTGAGGGCTTCTTTTGCATGGGATATTTTAAGCCGGGTCTGGAGCAGGTAGGGGGATATCCCGGTCTGCTTTTTAAACAACCGCAACAGCGCCCATGAACTGAGTCCCACCTCTGTGGCCAGGTCTTCAAGGGACAACGGGTCCGCAAAGTTTTCCCGGACCATTTCGGTGACCTGCGCCACCTTTCTTTTTTCCGGTGTGTCCAGGACCGTTGTTCCTGATTCAGCGGTTCTGGGAAATTCCGCATGTCGTGAGATCATCAGGTGAAGCAGTTCCAGAAAAACCGCCTCAAGTTTCATTTCAGGATCTCCGGCGTCAAAGGCATCCATGAACCGGATCAGCCCGGCGGCAAATTCCGGGTCCCTGAAAACAGTCTCCGGGAACACAGGCAGGCGGTTATCGTCAAGACCAAGCTGGTTCAGGGCGGTCCGTATCAACGAGAGGTGGGGATAGATCATGAAGTAGCCCCATCCAAGTTCCCGGTTTGAGGCACAACCGTCGTGGATCTCGCCCGGGTTCACGATCACGATGCTACCTTTGGGGGCCACGTTGGTCTTTTTGTTGCAATCGTAGGTCTCGGACCCTTTTAGAATGACACCCACGGCATACCCGTCATGGTAATGGCGGCTGTAGGCATGGTCATAGAATACGGCCCGCAGGGTTTCCAGATTGTCCAGGTGCCCGACCCGGGTGTATGCTCTCCATTCTTTCGGTGTCATCGTAGAAATTGCAGTAAAAATAACCGTTATAATAAGGTGTTAAAAAAAATACCGCATCACAGATACGTATACCACAGTGCCGGTCATGGCAGCCACCAGATTCTTGAATAACAGGGAAACCGTCACGCAGACCAGAGCGGCGGACAGGGTTATCCATCCGCCTTCGGCAATTTGCGGGGCAATGATGGAGATAATGATGGTGCCGGGAATATAGTCCAGCAGACGCTGGACAGTGTGGGGCATATGCTGAATCCAGGCGGACACCAGATATCCGGAAATCCGGGTGGTGTATGTCACGACTCCCATGGCGGCAATGGTCAGGTAAACGGTCAGGCCGTCAGGCAGATTTTCTGTCATGTATCAGCACTCCTGTCAGGCTGCCGGCCATACAACCGGCAAGGATATACCATTTCCCGGGAAAGGCGCGGGCCACGATGACGGCGGTAACAGCGGCCACCGTCCATGGCACAAGATCCCGGATACCCCGCCACATGCCTGTGGCAAGGAAAATAAAAATGGCCGTAAATGAAAAGTCGATACCCCATTTCACCGGATCTATGCCTGTGGAGCCCAAGGCACATCCGACCAGGGTGGAAATGGTCCAGGCCAGAAACAGGCAGATACCGGTGCCGGCCAGAAGGCAGGAGTTCCGGTTGCCCTGCTGCCATTGGGCCATGGTGTAGGCCCAGTTTTCATCAACCAGAAAGAACAGGGAGCCCAAAGTCTGAAACCGGGTGAGCCCGGTGAGTTTGTCTCTCAGCACCGCACCCATGAGCACATGGCGCAGGTTCACCACCAGTGTGGTGAGGATGAGGGGGATTACAGGCAGGGGAGCAACCCACAGGTCCAGGGCCACAAATTGACTGGCACCGGCAAATACAAAGCAGCTCATGAACAGGGCGGCGGCCTTGTCCATACCCGCCTGCTGACTCAGGACCCCGAATACCAGCCCATAGGAAGCCACGCCAACGGCCATGGGCAGGGCTGCCCGGAACCCCGGGGCAAGACCGGCCGGGCCGGTTGCGCCGGGGAGTGCCTGACCGTTGGCCTCCGTACCGGCGTTCAGGATACTTGTCTGGTGGTGTGTCATGTATTCATCCTAATTATAAGTGTTTAGACTCTGTTCTATTTAGTAAAAGAGTGTAAAACCGTCTTGTATATTTTTGCGCTTGGGCTATTTTGGACCCCATTGACACCTATAATTCACCCGGAATGGACAAATTTAATTGGACAAATGGATACTATGTGTATATTTTTATATCTCAAATGAGACTTTAAAGTCTCATTTGAGATGAGTGAATCCAAATTGATAGGAAAACCCCCCATGAATCAAACCACACAGGAACGGATCATTGCCCAGGCCATCGCGTGTATTGCCCAGAATTCCGGCGCAAGCATGGATGAGATAGCAAAGGCGGCGGGTGTGGGCCGTGCCACCCTGTTCCGGCATTTCAAGTCCAGGGCAGAGCTGATGCTGACCATCAAACTGAATGCCGGATTGAAGCTCCAGGCGGCTGCAGGCCCTGTTTTTGAAGCTGATCTCCCGGCAAGGGAAAAGCTGGTGAAAATCATTACCCGGCTTATTCCTCTGGGAGCAAGTCTCAATGTTTCTGCCTACTTTGTACATCCGGTCAGAGATGAAGATCCCAGGGTGCTGGCCCCTTACCTGGAATGCATGGAAAGAACCCGGCAGCTCTGTCTTGATCTCAAGGCGGAAGGGGATGTGCAGCCGGATGTACCGGTGAGCTGGCTGGTGACCAGCATTGACAGTCTTATTTTTGCCGCCTGGGAAAAGGTGGAGAGCGGTGATATTGCACCCAAGCAGGCCCCCTGGCTGGTGCTTTCAACATTTTTAACCGGGCATGGTACTCCGAAAACCACCGCCTGGTTTTCCCGACAAAAGGACGCACACCAATGAAAACAAAACACTATTGGCGACTGGCCGGAACCGGCCTTCTTTTTTGCATTACCGCAGTGCTGGCCTGGCAGACCGGCCTCATTGACAAACACCTGGTATCCGCATCCACGGGTACGGAAACCCCTGCAGGCCCGGAGGGAATCCGGGAACCCGAAACCAAAACCGTAGGTGTTGTGACGCCCAGACCCCTCTCCGATGTCACCGCCGTGGTGCTGCCGGGGCGTGCCTGTGCCGCCACCCAGGCCACCCTGTTTTTCAGGGTTTCCGGCCCCCTTGTAACGGTTCATGCCAACCCCGGAGACCGGGTGTGCAAGGGGGATCTGCTGCTGGAGATGGATGACAGGGACTACCGCCGTCAGGTGCGGGTGGTGGAAAGCCAGCTTAAATCGGCACGAGCCAATCTGCTGAAGATGCAGACCGGTGCACGCCCCGAAGACGTTCGCATCATTACCTCCTCCCTGAATGCCGCAAAGGCGGATCTGGAACTGGCGGAAAAAGAACTGGCCCGCCACCAGGTGCTTTACAAAACCCAGGCGGTTACTGAGCAGGCCTATGACCGTGCCAGAACCAATGTCCGCAGTCTGTCCGAGCGGGTGTCCTCCCTGACGGAACAGCTGGCCAGGGATAAAAAAGGGGCCAGAAAAGAGGACATTATGGCCGCAAAGGCCGGTATCGAAGAACTGACCGCCCGGCTGGCCATTGCAAAGGATCAGCTTAACGACACCCGGCTGACGGCACCCTTTGACGGGGTGGTGGTCAAACGTATCCCCGAAGCCCACGAAATGGTGCACCAGGGGGAACCGGTGATCATGCTGGATGACCTGTCCCGTCTGGAAATCCCAGTGGATGTGCCGGAAAATCATATCCGCAGCATCCTGGCATCTGTTCGTGAAAAAACGGGTGCTTCCGGCCGGTTCACCGTCCGTTTTCTGACCACAGGTGAACGATTATTCCCGGCGGTCCTCACCGAGTATTCCAGCCGCGCCGACCAGGCCACCGGTACCTATGAGTTTGTTTTTTCCGTAACGCCGGATCCGGAAGATCTTGTGTTTCCGGGAATGACCGCCGAGGTACTTGTGAGTGCCGGGGAAAGTGGAAAGGGCGTCTTGGCCGTTCCCCTCCAGAGCCTCATGGGGGTTGCGGGGAATTCCGCCCATGTGTTCCGGGTGGATCCGGAGACAAACACCGCCGTTCGTCAGCCCGTGGTCTTTGAATCCCTGGCCGGGGGAAATGAGGTGGCCGTGATTTCCGGACTGTCCGGGAAAGACCTGGTGGTGACCGAAGGGTCTGCTTTCATCCGTCAGGGGGAAATGCTGACCTACGACGCCTTGGCATCCGGCACGCCATAGTGTCTGACGCACTTTAATATCTGATTGTACCTTAAAAAGCGGATATAAAATGAATTTTGCACAATCTGTTTTGAAAACCCGGATCATCTCTATTCTGATCTCCGCCCTGGTGGCATTAGGGGGCCTTGTTACTTACCAGAAACTGGGGCGGCTGGCCTATCCGGACTTTACCATAAAGACGGCCATGATCATCACGCCCTATGGCGGTGCCTCCCCGCTGGAGGTGGAAGCGGAGGTCACCGATAAAATCGAACAGGCGGTCCAGAGCCTGGGCCAGCTCGATCATGTCACTTCCATTTCCCAGGAAGGGATGTCCGTTGTCTATGCCGAGATAAAGCCTGAGTTCGACTCGTCTCAAATTCCCCAGATCTGGGACGAATTACGGCGGAAAGTCAACGATATGGCAGCTCATCTGCCTCCCGGAGCGGGACCTGTCATGGTAAATGATGACTTTGGTGATGTTTACGGGGTTTACTTTGCCATTTCCGGTGACGGGTTCACCAGCCGGGAGTTGAAGGACTACGCCAAATATCTGAAAAAGGAACTCCTGCTGGTGGACGAGGTGGCCAAAATAGACATCTGGGGAGATCAGACCGAAGTGATCTATGTGGAGTTCCCCAGGGCCCGTCTGTCCCAGCTCGGCATTTCACCTGAGATGATATTTGCCACCCTGTCTTCCCAGAATCTGATTACACCGGCAGGTAAGGTCAAGCACGGGCCGGAATATATCCGGTTCTCCACCACCGGGGAAATCTCCGGGGAAAAGGCCATTGCCGACCTCTACATTGCAGGTTCGGAAAGCCGGTTGTTCCGCCTGGGGGATATTGCCAAGGTGACCAGAGGGTACCGGGAGCCGGCATCCAACCGGATGCTCTTCAACGGAAAACCCGCAATCGGTCTCGGGGTCTCTACGGAGAAAGGCGGCAACGTGGTCCGGATGGGGGCGGCCATTATGGACAGGCTGCAGTCGCTTCAATCCCTTAAACCTGCCGGCATGAACATCGACATCATCAATTACCAGGCCTCCCGGGTGACCCAGTCCCTGGATGAATTCATGATCAACCTGGCGGAGGCCGTGGCCATTGTTATCCTGCTGCTTCTTTTTTTCATGGGGCTGCGGGCCGGACTCCTCATCGGCGGGGTGCTGATTCTGACCATTCTGGCCACCTTTGTGGGCATGTTTCTCTGGGACATCACCCTGCAGCTCATCTCGCTGGGGGCCCTGGTACTGGCCCTGGGACTGCTGGTGGACAACGCCATTGTGGTCACGGATGTGTATCTCATCCGCCTGGCCCGGGGGGACGACAAATCAACCGCTGCCGAAACATCCATCCGGTCCACCATGTGGCCCCTGCTGGGGGCGACCCTGGTGGCCATCCTGGCCTTTGTCCCGGTGGGGCTGAACCCCAGCGCCTCCGGTGAATTCTGCCGCAGCCTGTTTTACGTACTGGCCATTTCCCTGGGCCTCAGCTGGGTGTTTGCCCTGACCATCACCCCGATTCTCTGCATCCGTTTTCTTAAGTTGCCGGAAAATCCGGGTGCCGATCCATACGACAAACCATTCTACCAGGCGTTCCGACGGTTTCTCCACACCTGCATCCGCCGGCGCTGGGTAACCCTTGCCGTTCTGGTAGGGATTCTGGCGCTGGCCCTGATGGGATTCGGATCGGTGCCCAGGAACTTCTTTCCCGAGTCCACCCGGAACCAGTTTTTTGTGGATTATTGGCGGGCCCAGGGCACCCATATCCATGAAACGGAAAAAGATGTCCGGAAGATCAGTGAATTCATCGAGGGCCTGGAAGGTGTTGAGCAGGTGACCTCCTTTGTGGGAGAGGGATCCCTGCGGTTCGTACTGACCTACGATTACCAGTCTGCCAACACCAGTTACGGCCAGTTGCTGGTCCAGGTCAGGGATTATAAAATGGTAAACGGCCTGCTGCCGCAGATCCGTTCATACATCAGCAGAAATTACCCGGATTCCGAGTTCAAGGCCCAGCGGTTCAAAGAAGGCCCGCCGGTATCCTACGCCGTAGAGGCGAGGTTCAGGGGACCGGATATCGCAGCACTGAGGAAGGTGGCCGACCAGGCCAAGGAGATGCTCCATTCGGTGGACCGCGCCGTGAACATCCGGGATGACTGGCGTCAGCCCGTGAAGGTCCTCAACCCAATCTTCACCGAAACCCGGGGCCGCCGTACCGGCATCACCCGGTCCGATGTCAGCCAGGCCTTTGACTGGAACTTCTCCGGCCTCACCGTGGGCCTCTACCGGGAGAATGATGAAATGATTCCCATCGTTTCCCGTCCCTTACCCGAAGAGCGGGCATCCGTGGACCAGTTCCGTCAGATTCAGGTTTTCAGTGCCGCCCTGGGCAAGTATATCCCCGTGGAGCAGGTGGTGGAGCGGCTGGACCTCAGTGAGGAACATCCGTTGGTCCGCCGCAGGAACCGCATGCCCACCATCACGGTGCAATGCGACCAGGCCTGGGGCCAGGCGGAGGAACTGGAGGCCATTGTCCGCCCCCTGTTCGAATCCATTGAACTACCGCCGGGCGCCTCCCTGGACTGGGGGGGAGAATCCGAGGAAAGCGCCAAGGGGCAGGCCTCCATCAAGGCCCTGTTTCCCGTCTGCCTTCTGGGCATGTTTGTCCTGGTGGTCTGTCTGTTCAACGGCTTTCGCCAGGCCGCCGTGATTTTCTTATGTATTCCCTTTTCATTTGTGGGGGTAACCTTGGGACTGATGGCCTTTCGTCTGCCCTTCGGCTTCATGGCCATCCTGGGATTCCTGGGCCTCACCGGCATGCTGGTGAAAAATGCTATTGTTCTTCTGGACCAGGTGGCGGAGGATATCCGGGCCGGTAAAACCCAATATCATGCGGTTCTGGATGCCAGCATCAGCCGTCTGCGACCGGTTACCATGGCTGCCGGCACCACCATTCTGGGGATGGCGCCGCTGTTGTTCCATCCCTTTTTTGCTGCCATGGCCGCCACCATCATGGG
>JAKSBB010000483.1 GCA_022361315.1 Desulfobacterales bacterium | reverse complement strand
TGCGCTGGAAATCCCCGGACAGCCGGACCAGGCGGTCCACCGCCGTCATCATGTGCACACCGCGTTTGCTGCCGGCACAGGCATGGATCTCGTCCAGAATGACGGTCTTCAATCCGGTAAGAATGTGGCAGCCGGACACGGAGCTTAGCAGAAGGTTGAGGCTTTCCGGCGTGGTAATCAAAATTTCAGGGGGATGAATGCTCATCTTCCGCCGGTCTTTCTGGGGGGTATCACCGCTACGGGTCAGCACCCGGATCTCCGGCGCCGTCCGGCCCCCGGCCTCGAACTGCTCCCGGATCTGCGTCAGCGGCCGAATCAGGTTCTGCCGGATATCGTTATTCAGGGCCTTGAGGGGAGAGATGTACAGCACCCGCACCTGTCCGCCGGTCCATGCCCCGGATACCAGTTGGTTGACGGCCCAGAGAAATGCGGTCAGGGTCTTGCCCGATCCGGTGGGGGCGGTGACCAGCAAATGTTCCCCCCGGGCAATGGCCGGCCATGCCGATCTCTGTACATCTGTGGGCATGCCCAAGGTGTCGGCAAACCAGTTCCGGACCAGGGGGTGAAATTCTTGAAGCCCGGCATTCATGGCAATTATTGGCCTTCCCTGATTTCTGCGGAACCGGTTTCGGCAGGGCCGGCATCTGCGCCGCCCATTACCGCCCGAACCGGGTAATGGTCGGAAGGATACCGGCCGTTAAAATCGTCCATGACCACCTGGCGGGCCGCGACCTGGAAATCCCCCCGGTAGAGAATCCAGTCGATATGCCTGCCGGTGGACCGGCCTTCAAATTCGTGGTAGGTGGTGTCCACCTCCTCCCCGTAAACTTCCGTAAATCCGTGGGATAAAAACCGGTCATAGGCCAGGGAGCCCGGATTTGAATTAAAATCCCCGGTGATCAACACCGGGAGCCCCACAGGAAATCCATCTATAAACTCAGCCACCAGATCGGCACTTCTGGCCTGAACCAGGGCATCAAAATCAAAGTGGGTGTTGACCACCAGCAATTCACGTCCCTGGTGTGCAAACCATCCCACCACACACTGCCTGGGCCACTTGGACCCGTCCAGCTTGGAAGGCAGATCCGGGGTTTCACTCAGGAAATGATGCCGGCTGCCCATGCAGGCCCAGTCCCTGTGGTGGAAAATCATATTACTCTGCCACCAGGGGGTCTGCTTGTTGTACCAGCCGATATGGTCGTGTTCCGGCAGGTGCCGGTCTATAAACCTTGCCTGGAAATGGTTCACCTCCTGAAAACCGATGAAATCCGCCGGATACCGGTTCAGGATTTCCGCGGCCAGGGGGGCCCGGTTCTCCCAGCTGTTGTTCCCGTCTTTTGCCAGGCCGAACCGAAGATTCATGGTCATGATGGTGATGTGATTGTTGTCCGGATTCATTTGTCCGCCCGTTCTCCCGCCGTTTTGTACTGCGCCTGTTTTGGACCTGTTCTCAACCTGTTCTCAGTTTGATCGCCCTAAGCATGCGATAATCCAACCGCTTAGTCAAGAATCTCCACAGCGGTGGTACAGGGCTTGTTTTCATATTTTTTTTAGGGTAATAAAGCCCAACGCCTTTACAGCAAGGAGACAGATCAAATGGATTCGGACCGACAGATCAAAATTATTGCCAAAGAAAACGCCGTATTCTGGATGGACGGCAACGGGATGTGGCACAACGAACACGGCCCCTTTGAGCACCCTAAAATCATCACCTATTTCAACCGGTCCATCCGGAAGGATGAACAGGGGTACTTTGTCAGTCAGGATCTGGAAGGTTTGGAAGAACGGGTGTACTTCCCCCATCAGGAAACTGCGGTATTTGCCGTGGATATCCGGAAAGGGGCCCCTGTCACTCTAGTACTGAATACCGGTGCCGCCATACCGGTCACCCCGGAGACGCTCTACATTGAGAACGACGCCCTGTTCATGGAAAGCCCCGGGCACCTCATTAAATTCAATCAGCAGACCCTGGCAAAGATGGCAGGGCTTTTTACGGAGACCGACCGGGGACTGGCGCTGACGCTGAACGGCACCGACTTTGTCATTCCTGAGAAATAGCCCCTAAAAAACGCGGGAAGAGCAACCGGAGATATTTAAGAGCCCGGCAATTCCTCCGGTATTGACAATTCCACATCCTGGCAGATATTGGGTGGTGAACTTTAAGTTAAAGGCAGCGCGCACCATGATGACATTCTACAAGTACACCATCCGGACCTATTTATACATCAGATATGCTTTCCACTGGCTGAGCCGCACCGGTTGTTTCGGATGGGGACAGGCCGTCCACTTTACGCCCGAACCCGGGGACGCCGCAGGACCGAGTCTGCGCGCCGGCCTTTTCCGGCACCACGTCAAACAATTCCACGAATCCTCATGTTCCGTAGCTTCTGTGGTATCCGCCGTCAACACCCTGATTGAACGTTCAAAAGGTATGCATTCGGCAACCGTGACCCAGCGCAGCATCCTCGATACCGTCAGGGAGGCCCATTGGAAGGAACGTATGGGACCCAACGGCTACAAGGGCCGGCGGGGGCTGCCCCTGCACATTTTAGGCGACGTGGTCCGGGCAAGCCTTGAGGCCTATGATATACGGGATGCGGATGTTGAGGTGCTTCAGGCGGAGGGCGGCAGACAGGCTTCCCGCGTGAAAGAACGGGTACGCGACCTGCTTACAGACTTCCAGACCAGAGACAACTGCCTTCTTATCGCCCATTTTGACCAGGGCAGTTTCATCCAGGAACTCAATATACCCCACATCTCTCCCGTGGGCGGGTTTGACCCCGTGACCGGCCGGGTGACCGTTCTGGATGTGGACCCTTCCCAACCCCGGCCATATACGATTCCCTTCCATGTTTTTTACCGTGGTATATCTACCCAGTACGGGGGATTTTTCCGCCCCTTTGATTACGGCAGAGGAGGTCTGGTGGTCATCCACCTGAACCGGACTGCCTGAACAATCGAACAACATTCCCGCCAAAAGTTTTTATCAACGAACTTTATCTTCCGCCATTGACTTGGTGTGGCCAGTGCTTAATGTTTTGGCCATGCACATGCAAGTGATTCTCATTTATTAAATTCTTGCATAATATCGACCCCGTCACAGTATCTACTGTGTCCATATATACGGAGGATAAATCATGACACATTCCTTACCCGAACTCGGATACGACTACGATGCCCTGGAACCCTTTATCGATGCCAAAACCATGGAGATCCACCACACCAAGCACCATCAGACCTATGTTGATAAACTCAATGCAGCCCTGGATGGCCATGACGATCTGGCCGGGCTGGACGTAAACGAACTGATCTCCGATCTTGGCAAGGTGCCTGAAAATATTCGCCCCGCCGTCCGGAACCACGGTGGCGGCCATTCCAACCACAGTTTCTTCTGGCCCCTGCTGAAAAAAGAGGTGGCCCTTGGCGGTGCGGTTCAGGAGGCCATTGACAGGGACTTCGGCAGCTTTGATGCCTTTAAAACCGAATTCTCCAACAAAGCGACCCTCCTCTTCGGCTCCGGCTGGACCTGGGTGGTGGCAGATCAGGGCAAGCTGTCCATCGTAACCACCCCCAACCAGGACAGCCCGGTGAACGACGGTAAAACACCCGTACTCGGACTGGATGTATGGGAACATGCCTACTACCTGAAATACCAGAACCGGCGTCCGGATTACATCAATGCCTTCTTTGACATTATTAACTGGGAAAAGGTGAACGGTCTCTACCAGGCAGCGTCCTGATGAGATCCCGCCCCCCTTAGTGACCTCGACCGGCCGGGAAATCCCGGCCGGTTTTTTTACGCTTTATACCCATTTACAGGTTTGACGGGCCCGGTTCCACCGGGTATGATACGGTCACGATTTGACAGTCATGTTCATGAAACGGTGGAGTCTCCATGAAGAGTATTTCCTCTAAATTGCTGATCCTGATCGGTGGTGTTGCCGTCATTTTCGCCGTCGTCTTGTTTTACACGTCCTATACCACCACCCGGAACAGGATCTACGAAGTGATCGAAAACCAGGTTTCCCTGGCATTGAAATTCGATCTGGCCATCCGGAAATATGTGGCGGACCATATCCGGCCGGTGATGTACAGCCTTGTGGAAGCGGATGAATTTATCCCCGAAACCATGTCCACCTCCTATATCGCCCGGTCCATCTTCGACGATGTACGCACGGAATTCCCGGATTACATCATCAAATTTTCGTCTGACAACCCCAGAAATCCCATCAATCAGGCCGGCCCCGAGGAACTTGAAATTATCCGGCTCTTTAATGAGAACCCGGACCTCAAACGCTGGGAGGGAAAAATCACCATCCAGGGCACCCTGTACATGGCAAAATTCAACGCCCGGCGCATGACCGAATCCTGCACCCTTTGCCACGGAGACCCGGCCAATGCCCCGGCATCCATTATTGAAGCGTACGGAGATAAGGCCGGATTCAACCGTCCCATGGGAAAAGTTATCGGCATGGATACCGTGGCCATCCCCATAACAAAGGTTTCCGAGATGTTCTGGTCGGAACTCCGGCACACCTTTATCTTCAGCCTCATCGGCCTCAGCCTTTTCTTCCTGGCCGTATTTCTGGTCATCAAATTTTTTATTATCAACCGGCTCCGGCTGATCTCCGGCCACTTCGCAGATGCGGTGACCTCGGATGACTATACCCGTATCCGGCCCATTACCCTCAGCGGCAGGGACGAAATCTCAGACCTGGCCCTGGGGTTCAACACCCTCACCGAACGGCTCAGAGAATTTTACACCTCACTGGATGATAAGGTACGGCAACGAACGGAAACCCTGGAGATTGTCAACCGGCAGCTCTCCCAGGAAATCCGGGACCGGAAAAAAACCGAACAGGCCCTGCGGGAAAGCGAAGAACGTTTCAGAACCCTTCACAATGCGTCTTTCGGCGGTATTGCCATCCATGATCAGGGCATTATCCTGGACTGCAACCAGGGGCTTTCCGATATTACAGGGTACCCCAGGGACGAATTGATGGGGATGAACGGCATGGGTCTCATCGCACCGGAATGGCGGGAGGAAACCATACAAAAAGTGTATGACAATTACGAATCCCCCTATGAGGTGGATGGCATACGGAAAGACGGTTCCCGGTATCCCCTGCGTATCCAGGCAAAAACCATCCCCTACCAGGACAGGCTGGTGAGGGTGACAGAGCTTCGGGACATCACGGAAAGCAAGCAGGCGGAGAAAGAAAAAATCGATGCCCAGCGCATTGCAGGGGAACAGAAGCAGCTGGCCATGGTGGGCCAGGTGGCAGGAAAAATTGCCCATGACTTCAACAATCTGCTGGGCGTCATCATGGGCAACGCGGAATTATCCCTGCTCAAATGCAGTGACGATGATCTGAGACGACGGCTGGA
>JAKSBB010000118.1 GCA_022361315.1 Desulfobacterales bacterium | reverse complement strand
TCCGCGCCGTCGCCGCCGATCACGCGCCCCGCAACGAACCGCCCGTCACACTCAACGCCGACCAGCAACGCGTCTACGAAAACATCGTCGCCGACCTCGACAAAGGATTCGGCGTCAAGCTCCTGCACGGCGTCACCGGCTCAGGAAAAACCGAGGGCTACATCCGCGCCATCGAGCACGTCGTCGCCGCCGACCGCACCGCCATCATGCTCGTCCCCGAGATCGCGCTGACCCCCCAGACCGTCGGCCGATTCCTCTCGCGTTTCCAGCGCGTCTGCGTCCTCCACTCCGGCCTCACCGCCGCCCAGCGACACGCCCAGTGGCAGCTCATCCGCGACAACTACCCCCAGGTTATCGTCGGCGCACGCTCCGCCATCTTCGCCCCCACCCACAACCTCGGCCTCATCGTCGTCGACGAGGAACACGACAACTCCTACAAGCAGGACCAGGCCCCGCGCTACCACGGACGCGACGTCGCCATCAAACGCGCCCAGATGACCGGCGTCCCCGTCGTGCTCGGCTCGGCCACGCCCTCACTGGAAAGCTACTACAACGCCACACAACGACAAAGCTACGACCTGCTGGAACTACCCAACCGCGTCAACGACCTGCCCCTGCCGCCCGTGCGCATCGTCGACATGCTCGAAGAACGACGCCAGCGCGTCGCACAGACCGGCACCCAGCGCGTCCACCTCCTCTCACGCCCCATGGAGTCCGCGCTCCGCCGCACCTTCAACGAAGGCGGCCAGGCCATCCTCCTGCTCAACCGGCGCGGCTACGCCAACTACGTCGCCTGCCCCGATCACAACTGCGGCTGGCAGATGACCTGCGAAAACTGCGACGTCGCCATGGTCTATCACCTCGACGACCGCGTCCCCGCCGGAGGCCTGACCCGATGCCACTACTGCGGCTTCGAGAACCGCCTGCCCACCGCCTGCCCCTCCTGCGGCAAGAAGGTCCTCACCTTCGGCCTGGGCACCCAACGCGTCGAAGAAGAGATCGAACGCAAGTTCCCGGACGTCCGACTCATCCGCATGGACTCCGACGCCATGCGCACCGCCGGCCATTACGAAGACGCCCTCCGGCGTTTCGGTGAAGGCGACATCGATTTATTGGTGGGCACACAGATGATCGCCAAGGGACTGGACTTTCCTAACGTCCGCATGGTCGGCGTCATCTCAGCCGACACCGCGCTGAACCTGCCCGACTTCCGCGCCACCGAACGCACCTTCCAACTCGTCAGCCAGGTCTCCGGCCGATCGGGCCGCGGCCTCGCCTCCGGCTCCGTCGTCGTCCAGACCTTCACGCCCGGCCACCGCGCGATCGAGCGCGCTGCCGCCCACGACTACCCCGGCTTCGCCCGCGCCGAGATGGAGATGCGCACCCACGCCAACCTCCCGCCCGTCAGCCGCATGGCCCGCATCGTCTGCCGCGACCGCGACCTCGATCGCGCACTCGACGCCGCGCAGGCCTGCGCCGATGCGCTGCTCAAAATCAACGAAGAACTGGCTACCGGCACCCTCGTGCTCGGCCCCCTCGCGCCGCCCATCGCGCGCATCGGCGGCTACTACCGCATGCAGATCGAGATCACCGCACAAGACGCCCACACGCTCCAACACATCCTCACCACCGCCCGCAATCATCACCACATCCGCTCCGACGCCCGCATGGCCGTCGACGTCGACCCCGTGAGTTTGTTGTAATCACCCCCCATGAAGAACTGCAATTCAAAACGATTCGTCTACACCGCCATCGCGATCATCATCCTGATCGCACTTGCCATATTGATCTATCTCGGATCCGACACGGGCTGGACACACTACACGCCCTAGCGACTCAACCGCCTTACCATCGCCACCCCACCCAGCGCCAGCAACACCAGCGAAGCCGGCTCAGGGATAATCGTGAACGCGATGACCTGCTCGGACGTGTTACCCACCGAGTTGGTGACTTCGAGCAGGTACTCGTAATCACCCGGCACCAACCCAAGACTCGTCAGGTCGAACTCGAAGCCCTCCTGGT
>JAKSBB010001113.1 GCA_022361315.1 Desulfobacterales bacterium | reverse complement strand
GTCGGCCTGGCCCTGGCCGATGTCCACGCCGAGCTCGGTCGCACCAGCCTCTCCGACACCCTCGCCGGTATCCGTCAGCACAACCGCCAGTCCAAGCGCGTCCTCTCCGCCCTGTCCAGCGCCGTCTACACCAGCGGCCAAGCGGAGACCTACCGCCAGCAAAACACCGACGCTTCCCTGGCGGAACTCAACGGCGACCTCACCGATGCCCGCGCGCACAAGACCGAGATCGTATCCCGCATCCGCGAGACCAATCGCAAGATCGAAGGCCTGCAGTCCAATCAGGCCGACCTGAAGTCTTCACGCGGCACGCTCGTCACCCAGGCCGCCGACCTGCACTCCAAGCGGTTCAGCTCCGCCGGCGATGAACGCTTCGCGCTACACCTGAAGTACGCTCAGACCACGCGTCAGGCCGACGCGCTGGCCGCCGAGATCGAGCAGATCGAAAACGAGCTCGGCGTCCTGCGTGACAAGCTGGCCGAGCAGGAGCAACTGCTGGCGCTGATTGAAACGCAGACCGCGGGCATCGAGAAGGCCATCGCCTCGATCCAGGGCTACAACCAGCAGAACCTGACCAACGCCTCTGAGGCCGGCGCCGACGCCGCCCGTTACACACAGACGCTGGTCACGCAGATCGCCGAGATCGACGAGTCCTACGACGCCGGCGTGCGTCAGCCCTACGCTCAGGCCATCGAACACCTGACCGCGTCGGTCGAAGCGATCCAGTCGGTCGGCTCGCAGGTACGCGGCAAGAATCGCGACTTCGTCCAACTCGCGCTGGCCGGTCGCATGATCGAACTCGCCGCCGTGCAGCGTCAGGCGTCCGCCGCCGACACCGCCTACGCCGAGCTGCTGGCCACCATCGCCGAACAGGCGGACGGGTCGCTGGCCGCAACCGATATCGCCGCGATCAATCAGGTCAGGGACCGGGCACACACCCGGTCGCAGGCCAGCCGCGCCGGCACGATCGAAACCCTCCGGGGCGCTGTCGAGCCGCTCGAAGATGTCAGTCAGCAGGCAGACGACGACGCGATCGCCGC
>JAKSBB010000207.1 GCA_022361315.1 Desulfobacterales bacterium | reverse complement strand
TTCCGCGGTGCCCTCGCGCATGACCCGGGAAACCCCCAAGGCCATGGATATCGACGAGATAAAGACCACCATTGCTGCCTTTGGTGCCGCAGCCGCCCGAGTCAAGGAAGCCGGGTTTGACGCGGTGGAGATCCTGAGTGGCACCGGATACCTGATTTCCGAGTTTCTTTCCCCGCTCACCAACCAGCGCACCGATGAATACGGGGGCAGCCTTGAAAACCGCATGCGGTTCGGTCTTGAGGTGGCACAGGCCGTGCGGGATGCCGTAGGGCCGGATTATCCCCTTATTGTCCGGATGAACGGCAACGACTTTATGCCCGGCGGCAATGACCGGGAGGATCTGATCGAATATGCAAGAGTCTTGTCGGACGGCCCCGTCGATGCCCTTTGCATTAATGTGGGCTGGCACGAGGCCAGAGTGCCTCAGATTGTGGCGCAGGTCCCCCGGGGGGCCTTTGGTTATCTGGCCCGGGATATCAGAAAAGCGGTCGATGTGCCTGTTATTGCCAGCCACAGGATCAACGATCCGGAAACTGCCCGGGATATGCTGACGGACGGGTTCTGCGACATGGTGGCCATGGGCCGCAGCCTGATCGCCGACCCCGATTTGCCCCTGAAGGCCAAAACCGGCCGGGAGAAGGAGATTGTTCATTGTATCGCCTGTGCCCAGGGGTGTTTTGACAACCTCTTCAAACTCAAGCATGTGGAATGTCTGTGCAACCCCCTGGCCGGTCATGAGCATAAAGGGGCGCCCGCTACGGCGGAAACAGCCAAAAAAGTCCTGGTGGTGGGCGGCGGTGCAGCCGGTATGACCGCAGCCCTGACAGCCAAACGTCAGGGGCATGAGGTGATGCTTTATGAACGCTCAGGCCGCCTGGGCGGACAGCTCCATCTGGCAGCGGCCCCTCCGGGCCGGGAAGAGTTTGCCCAGTTTGCCGTTGATCTGGAGAACCAGCTCTCCGCCGAGAAAATTCCGGTGGTGCTGAACCAGGAGGTAACAGCGGACGTGCTTGAAACCCAGAAACCGGATGCGGTGATTCTGGCCACGGGTGCCCAGCCCCTGGAACCGCCCATTCCCGGCAAGGATTTGCCCCACGTGGTGGGGGCCTGGGATGTGCTTGAACACAAGGCCAAAACCGGTAAGCGTGTGGCTGTTGTGGGCGGTGGGGCTGTCGGTGTTGAAACTGCGCTCTTTCTGGCCGAAGAGGGCACTATGCCGGCAGACACCCTGAAGTTCCTGCTGGTGAACAAGGCCGAATCCCCGGAAGCGCTCTATGAGATGGCCACCCGGGGCAGCAAGCAGATCAGCCTCATCGAGATGACCGACAAGATCGGAAAGGATATCGGCAAGTCCACGAAATGGGGAATGATGCAGGATATGGGGCGCTTCGGCGTGGAGAGCATCACTGCCGGTAAAGTGGTGAGAATCACGGAAAAGGGCCTGGAGATCGAACGCGGTGATGAGGTCGTGGAAATGACCGTGGACACCGTGGTGATTGCCGCGGGATCCGCCTCCTATAATCCTCTGGAATCCGTTGCCAAGGAACTGGGTATTGCGTACCGCCTGATCGGGGATGCCTCACAGGTGGCCCTGGCCTTTGATGCCGTGCATGCCGGATACCAGGCGGCCCTGGACATATAAATCATCCGGAAAATACAGTGAGGTTGTGCCGGCCGTTGCTAATGCAGCGGCCGGCCCGGTTTAAAGGGCAGATTCAGATCGAAAAAGGCCGCTGAACGGTCTGTATAGGCCGCCAGAGTCTGGGACTTCAGGATTTTTTTCAAGGGTTTTTTATGGCCTTCGAATGAGGGGCCC
>JAKSBB010000903.1 GCA_022361315.1 Desulfobacterales bacterium | reverse complement strand
AGGCAAATTTCATCCTGGCTGCCTTTGACGTTTTCAAGGATGGAGGGATCTTTTTCCGCCTTCACACCGTGGTGAACGAACAGCGTGGCGTCACCGCCGTCATCAACGATCAGGTCGGGGCCGGAACCGTCAGGCCAGATCAATGCCTGTTCGGTACACCACCAGAACTCTTCCAGGGTTTCCCCTTTCCAGGCAAATACGGCGGCAGACCCTTTTTCGGCAATGGCGGCCGCAGCATGGTCCTGGGTGGAGAAAATGTTGCAGGAGGCCCACCGGATATCCGCACCCAGTTCATACAGGGTGTCGATGAGCATGGCCGTCTGAATGGTCATGTGCAGGCTGCCCATGATCTTCAGGCCCTTCAGGGGTTTTTCAGGGCCGTACTTCTCACGGATGGCCATGAGGCCGGGCATTTCTTTTTCAGACAGCTGCATATCTTTATGGCCGTCTTCAGCCAGGGAAATATCTGCAACCTTGTACTTGAGTGACAGGTCCAGATCGATGAAATCAGGAGATTTACCGGTTTGTAACATGTTATGCTCCTTTATAAATTTGTCAGGATTGTTTGGGGCTCAACGCCGCATATCAAAATATATTGATTTGTTGTTTTAACATAAAATACAGAAGATTATCTGCCGGGTCAAGCCTATTTCACTTTTTTTACGAAACGATAAAAAAAGAACCGCTTTAAAGAAAAGGCCCCCTGAGCCGTGGGGGTATGGCTCAGGCGGCCTTATATGAATTTCAACGTAACCTTAGGGTTACACGACGGCTTATAAACCGGCCAGACGCCGGATGTCGTCAGCCTTGGTGGTTCTTTCCCAGTAGAAGTCCGGATCTTTACGTCCGAAATGGCCGTAAGCCGAGGTCTTTCTGTAAATGGGACGGAGCAGATCCAGCTCTTCGATAATACCGGCCGGTCTCAGGTCGAACACCTCTCTGACAATGTCAACGGCCTTGGCTTCAGAAATCTTGCCTGTTCCCATGAAGTCCACCAGCAGGGACACCGGTTCTGCCACACCAATGGCATAGGCCACCTGGACTTCACACTTGTCGGCAATCCCTGATGCCACCAGGTTTTTGGCCACATAGCGGCCCATGTAAGAGGCGGAACGGTCCACCTTGGAGGGATCCTTGCCGGAGAAGCAACCACCGCCGTGGCTGCCCTGGCCGCCGTAGGTATCTACAATGATCTTACGGCCGGTGAGACCGCAGTCACCCATGGGACCGCCAACCACAAAACGGCCGGTGGGGTTGATGAAAAAACGGGTGTCACCGTCCATCATCTGTTCGGGGATAACCTTTTTAATGACTTCCTTAACAACGGCAGCTTTGAGATCATCGTAGGAAACATCCGGGGAATGCTGGGTGGAAACAACCACAGTGTCCACCCGTTTGGGTTTGCCATCCACATAGTCGATGGTCACCTGGGATTTGCCGTCGGGCCGCAGGAAATCCAGGGCACCGTTCTTACGGACCTGGGTCAGACGTTTGGTGAGCTT
>JAKSBB010000583.1 GCA_022361315.1 Desulfobacterales bacterium | reverse complement strand
GTACCGGCAGTACAAATATTATCCAGATAGCCCAATATACCGCGACGTTTCATATACGCATCTAATGCATCCAGGGAAATACCGGCGGCGTCAGCAACTTTGACATTCACCGGCAATTTGCGGGTCAACCTGTTTTTAATTAGCTGCGCATTCTGTATCATGCCGGCGAGGGGATTGTTGATCTCATGGGCCATGCCGGCGGCAAGACCGGCAATGGATATCATTTTCTCGGACTGGATCATTAATTCTTCTATCTGCTTTCGCTCGGTGATATCGTGAACCACCACATTGGCACCTGAAAGCGCCCCGTCCTCGAAGATATAATCGCTGCTTAAAATAACACACCGGATCTGACCACTCTTAATGATAATGTCATACTCAACATTTTCATTTAACGACCGTTCTCCATTGCGGAGCCGTTCTATCCGGTCGGCGTAAACCGCCAGACTGTCCCTGGTCAGCAGGGATGAAGGCTCCATGGCCATCAACTCTGCTTCGGTATATCCCGTGCGACGGCACATGGATTTATTGACATGGATAAACCGCATACGGACCAGATCGATCTCGTACATGGCTGTGGGGGCATTATCAAAGAGGTAACGGTATTGCTTTTCACTTTCCGCCAGACGCTTTTCCGCCTGTCTTGACCGCATCAGTCCGAAGCCAAGCCCTAAAACGGCAATCAGCAGCAAACAGAATGCCCCCACTGTAGTCCATATGATTTCCCTGTATTCTTCATAAAAGGAAACCGGCCGGTTCAACACTTCGCTGCCTTTGGGAAGCCCGGCATCGGACAGCCCCCATTTTTTCAACTGGAGGTAGTCAAACCTGGCATGGACCGGAGTTCCCCAAAAAACAGGCACCTCTGAGACCTGTGCGCCGTCCAGAATACGCAATGCCATTTCCGCGGCCATAACACCCTGGTCGTAGCCATTGGTTAACAGCCCCCCGACAACTTTCGGGCCGGGCTGGAAGTTCTGACAGGTATACACCGGCACCGGAGACGCATCGGCCACCACTGCCAGAGCCTGTTCATAATCGATATACGTATCCCTGGTTCCCCGGGAAAAAACCGTAAACAGAATTACCGAATCACGGGCCGCCCCCCGCACACGTTCCCCAAGACCGTCAACACTCAGATCTTTCCAGACGTCAATGGTTACCCCTTGATTTTCGGGTAGTGCGGCCACACGCGTTATCTCTTTACGGATCTGCCTGCCCGTCGTGGTATCGTCTGCGATCATAATAATGTGTTTCCGCCGGGGATGGAGGCGCCGGATCAATGCCAGATTGCCCTGGATATAGACTTTTTCATTTACCCCGGTAAAATTGGGGTACCCATTGAGATCGTCCGGGGCAAGATAGTTGACCCCGCAGAAAACAACGGGAATCCCTCCGAACAGATAATCCTCCCATTTTTTCATGAACTGAAACGCATTATCGTCCGTGGCAATAACCAGGTCATACTTCTGCTTTTCATGTTTGATCTTCAGGGTTTCCGCGATCAGGTTCAGCAGCCGGAACCGGTACAGACGTTTGGTGTCCATGTATTCGATGTGAAGATTCACACCGCGCCCCTGCATGGTTTCCTCAAGCCCCCGGACAATTTCATCACTCCACAGATACCCCTTGTGATAGGAATTCAACACCAGGACATTCCTGCCGGTGTCCCGCCCCAAAACGGCCGGGGGCACCGAAACAATGCCCATGGTGATCAGAACGATAATGAAAAACAGCAGATTACGGTTCATTGGTTTGGGTATTCGACGGATAAAATAAAGGTTATAGTTTTCAACATGATATATCATTAATTATCCGATTTAGAAACGGTCATTTCTCTGTTGAATCAAAGGGGATTAGGGTTCAGGAAACCTCCCGGGACCTGAAGTTTTACCCCATGCACTGCAAATCCCGCTAATATTAACCTAAGATTCGTTTCACCTAAGAGTTGACTCTCTGTTTATTTCTGGTACTCTTTATAACATATACCACACAGTATCAGATTAAATACGACAATCCGTTCAGCTACACACTTATGCCTATGACGCGGTGACAGGTTTTCATCGCAGACATTAATTTTTATATCCACCACCAATGCGGTAACGGCGAACAGAGGTCAATACCGCGTTTATAACCAAACACAGGGGGAATCTATGAAAAAACTTTTTATCGTTGTTTTCATCTTGATCTTCAGCACCACCTTTACCCAGGCAGAGGAATACCACTTCGTGTCCATTGAAAAGCTCATTGAGCAGGAGGTGGGCAGGCTGGTGATTCCAAAAATCTACGAAAAGCTGAATATCAAGGTGACCATCACCCCCATGCCCGGGAAAAGGGCACAGCACGCCGCCACGTCTGGGAAGAAAGACGGCGAAATCATGCGGATCTGGACATACGGAGAAAACAATCCCACCACCATCCGGGTGCCCACCCCGTATTATTACCTTGAAACCATGGCCTTCATCAAAAAGGACAGCGGTATTAACATCGGTTCAAAGGACGATTTAAAGAATTACAAACTGGTGAAAGTCAGGGGGGTAAAACACACCAACAATATCACCAAAGGGCTGTCCAACGTTGACGATAAAGACAATACGGCGCAGATGATGAAGCTGGTTGACAGCGGCAGGTCCCAGGTGGCCCTGACCAATACCGTGGACGGCAACCTCGTGCTGAAACAACTGAACCTCACATCCATCAAACCCATAGACAAGCCCCTGGCTGTTCTTGATCTCTATCATTACATCCACGAAAGCCATAAAGACCTTGTGCCGAAGGTGGATGCCGTGATCAAGGAAATGAAGGCCAGCGGAGAACTGGCAAAGGTCATAAAAGAAGCCGAAGCAAAAGTCATCGGCATGTAGTCCGGTAAAATTCAATAAAATGCCGGCTGCCCGGATTCGACAATCGGGACAGCCGGCCTTTTTGTTTCTCTCTTCCTTATTCAATAACGAATGTATCGACAATCTTTTTCAGTTCTTCCGCCATCCCTTTCAACTGTCCGGCGTTCTCCCTGACAACCGTGCTGCTGGTGTTCATTTCCGATGATGCCTCATTAACGTTTGCAATGTCTTCAGAGATCTGAGCAGCCGCCATCGAACTTTCACTCACGTTTTCATTGACCTCCTGAATACCCAGGGACAGGCGTTCGATATTCCCTGAAATTTCCTGGGTTGCGGCGGACTGCTGGGTCACTGCAGCGGCAATGGCGGCGATCATATCCTTTGCCGTATTGATGACATCCGCCACCTCATTGATGGATCCGATCGTCGTATCCGATACCCGCTGAACATTTTCTATCTGGTTTTTGATATTCAGGGTGGCATCGGCGGTCTGACTGGCCAGATCCTTGATTTCATTGGCCACAACAGCAAACCCTTTACCGGCCTCCCCTGCCCTGGCCGCCTCAATGGTGGCGTTCAGTGCCAGCAGATTGGTCTGATCGGAAATGTCGGTAATGGTTTCGGTCACCTGTCCTATGGACCGGGCGGCCTCACTGAGTTCCGTCATCATATGGCCGGCTTCGGTGGCCTTGAGGGCAGCATCTTCGGATGTCCCCCTGGTTTTCTCGGCATTACCGGCAATTTCATTTATTGTGGAAGTCATCTCTTCGGCCGCAGATGCGATTATTGTTGTATTATGTGAGGAGTCTTCCATGGCGGCAGCGACATTGGACAGACTCGAACTCATGGCCTCTGAAGCGGAAGCCACCCGTTCGGCCTTATCAGAGGTATTCCGGGCAACGGTGGTCATCTCCCCGGAAATGGTTGTCAGGCCGTCAGAAGACTGATCAACCGCTACGGATTCTCCCGCGATCTGTTTTATAATTCCCTGGAGCTTCTCCAAAAACAGGTTGAACAGGGTGGCAAGCTCCCCCAGTTCATCTCTGGAATTGATTATCACCCGTTTGGTCAGATCCCCTTCACCTTCGGCAATATCACGCACCCCGTCAATCATATCTGCCAGAGAGCGGGTAATGCCGAAAACGATGACCAGACAAACTGCGGCGATGGCGGCAAACACCACACCGGTGATGGACAGCATTTTCGTGGTCATCCCGCGCACTTTTGCTGCCAGATCCGCTTCCATGGCGGCTGTAAATGCGTCGATATTGTCCAGATAAACACCCGTACCGATCCAGAAATCAGTGCCGGGAATCATCTCCGCGTAGCTTAATTTAGGGACATCCCCTGCCCCCGGCTTCGGCCAGATATATTCCACGAATCCGCCCCCGGACGATGCGGCCTTGCCCAGGTCTTTTACCAGAAACACACCGTTTTTATCCTTCAGATGGCCCAGATCTTTTCCCTGAAGGGACTTTTTGGGCGGCAGCGCAACATTCGTTGTGCCCTGGTATACAAAATAATATCCGGATTTATCCGTCTCGAAGCGAATATTGTCAATGGCGATCCTGATGGCCTCAACCTTCTCCTGTGCATCACTGACGGGCTTGATCAACTGACCAATGGCCAGGGCAACGGAATGGGTGGCCACTTTCAATTTGGCCTTCTGATCTTCCAGCATCACGGCACTGGTATCTGCCACCGCCAGGTCCCGAACGGTGTTGGCACCGTTCACGGATAGCCACACCATACCGATGAACAGGACCAGAAAAAGTCCTATAATTAAGAACATACGTTGCTTAATGGAAAGACGAATCAACATGAATTCCCCCCATGAGTTGGATTACGGTTACGAATTGTCAGTTGGTGGATGTTACAATAGATACTCTAACAAAATTCGCAGCGTTTCAAAAGGAGGAATAGAGACGTTTTGCATACGAAGAAGAATGGAGACGGTGAAACGGATGTAAAAAAGCCGGCTGAGAATGACCCAGCCGGCTCAGTGAATCGGACAGCGCGCTGCTACTCTTTTACGAAAAAGCCGCCGATATATCCGATCTTGGCTGCACCTTCCACAGCATCGAAAATGGCCTTGGCGTCATTCTCTTTGAACCCGCTGCAAAGTTCAATCAGGGTCACCTGTTTCTCCACCAGGGCCCTGGCAGCGTCGCAGGCTTCTTCCACAGATCCGACACCCACAATATTGCTTTTGAACTCGGGGGATTCCAGGGTTGCCGTCTGGGACTCCCTGGTGTATCCCGGTGCCTTGATAATGTATCCGTACTGAAATTGTGCCATAATCTTAAGTCATACTCCTTATTAAGTGTTATCCGCTGAAATAACGTTACGACCCTAGTCGTCCAGCTTTTTCGCACCCACAAATAGTTTTTTGCAGTATTCGTCCACGATCCAGGTGACAGGGGTGCCCATGGGCACCACAAAGGAATCACCGGCTTTGTACTCGTGGAGCGGCCCGTCCTTTTCCTGGATTTTCACGGCCCCTTCCACAATGTAGCAGAACTCTGTCTGGGGATGCTCGTGGTACCAGGCGCCGGCGGTGCAGTCCCAGATCCCGGATCTGAAATTTCCGGAGGCATGGTCATAGTATTCCCAGCAGTTTTCAAAGGGCTCTCCCTGGGTGGCATTGGTCTTGACCCCGGATTTATGGTTGAGTACCGGCGTCTTGTTGAAGGTAATAATCTTAGCGTCTGACATAATTCTTTCCTCTTTGCTGATCCCCGATTGTTCGGGTGTTATGTCAATGTGGGGCGGTCCAGATCGAACTCCCGCATTGATATGGTGGGCTCCCGTCCCTGCATCATATCGGCCACCACCCGGCCCACCATGGGGGCCAGGCCGAAGCCGTGCTTGGAAAATCCGCAGGCATGCATGAGTCCGGGGACTTTTTTCGAATAGCAGATGATGGGCACATCATCCGGGGTATTCCCGTCCAGGCCGGCCCAGGCCCTGACAATGGGAATATGTTCAAGGGCGTCCACAAGGCCGTGGGCGGTTGTGGCGCATTTCTGCAGTTCCGAGAACCGCAGCCGGGTCTTTCCGGTGGCAGGATCAACTTCAGCCAGATAGCCGCCCATGAGAAACATGGTGCCGTTTTTAACCTGGTTGAGCCAGAGTTTCCGGCGGGTGGCGGTGAGATGGCGGTGGAACAGCCGGGGCATGGGAGCGGTGACCATAACACTGGGTCCCACGGGTACCACGGGAAGGGGATCGTCCAGCATTCCTCCCACCTCACCGGCCCAGGCACCGGCACAGTTGAGGACCTGCTCCGCCTCAATAACCCCGGCGGTGGATGTGGTGATCTTGAACCCCCGGGACGTGGTGGTGATATCCTCAACCCGGCATCCCATGTGCACGGTGACCCCGAGATCCACACAGGTGGCATGAAAGGCCCGGCAGGTTTCTGCGGGGGATGCATTGCCGTCATGGTCGGACATGATGCCCCCCAGACAATGGTCGGCAATGGGCGGTGCCAGTTTTCTCACCTGTTCTCTGTCGATGATGGTTTCATGGGTGTATCCCATGGATCTTGTGGTGGTGGCCCGTTCTTCCAGCTCTTTCATGTCCGCGTCGGTTTCCGCGGCAATCATGTAACCGATTTTGAAGAAACCGCAGTCCGATCCCACCAGTTCCGGCATCCGGTACCAATAGTCCAGGGCCCCCTGGATGAGGGGCACTTCCCGAAGATCCCGTTTCAGGCTCCGGACACCGCCGGCATTCACACCGGAAGCGTTCTTTCCCGGAAAATCCTTTTCCAG
>JAKSBB010000078.1 GCA_022361315.1 Desulfobacterales bacterium | reverse complement strand
CAGATGGCGGTGATCACCGAACAGATCAAACCCATCGCGGACACGCTGGAAGGCTACGTCCTCGAAAAACACTACCAGCGCAAACACGGCCCCAACGCCTACTACGGCCAGTAATCAAACAGGAAACACCATGATCGATTTCGCACCACTGGAAGTCTGGTTCATCACCGGAAGCCAGCACCTGTACGGCGACGAGACGCTGCGCCAGGTGGATAACGATTCCAAGCAGATTGTCACCGAACTCAACGACCAAGGCCTTCCCGTCAGGCTGGTGTTTAAGCCGGTGCTGACCACACCCGACGCGATCACGAAGATGCTGAGCGACGCCGACGCCTCACCGAACTGCATCGGCCTGGTTGCGTGGATGCACACGTTCAGCCCGGCAAAGATGTGGGTGCGTGGGCTGAACAACCTGCGCAAGCCGCTTTGTCACCTGCACACGCAGTTTCATCGCGACATCCCGTGGCCGACGATCGACATGGACTATATGAACCTGCACCAATCGGCACACGGCGATCGTGAGTTCGGCTTCATCTGCTCCCGATTGAACATCGAACGCAAGGTAGTGGCGGGACACTGGAGGCGGGCATCGGTGCACGAGCAGTTGGGTGTGTGGATGCGCGCGGCCGCGGCGTGGCATGACTCGCAGGGCATGAAGATCGCGCGACTCGGCGACAACATGCGACAGGTCGCTGTGACCGAGGGCGACAAGATCGAGTCTGAATCGGTGTTTGGTTACGCGGTGAACGGTTACGGGCTGGGCGATCTCAAGCCGCACCTCGAAAACGTGACCGACGCGGACGCCGTCAAGCTCTGCTGCCGGTACGCGCAAGAGTATGAATTGGCTCACGAAATGACGGAGGGCGCGCCGCGCGAGAAGGCGCTGAAAGACGCGGCCCGAATCGAGCTGGCGCTGCGATCGTTTCTTCAAGAAGGCGGATTCAAGGGGTTCACCGACACGTTCGAGGACCTGCACGGCCTGAAGCAACTGCCCGGCATCGCGACGCAGCGACTGATGGCGGATGGCTACGGCTTCGGCGCCGAGGGCGACTGGAAACACGCGGCGCTGGTTCGCAGCATGAAGGTGATGGCACACGGGCTGCCCGGCGGCACCAGCTTCATGGAGGACTACACGTACCACTTCGATCCGGCTTCGCCGGGTGTGCTCGGGGCGCACATGTTGGAGGTCTGCCCGAGTATCGCGGCGGGCAAGCCGAGGTGCGAGATTCACCCGCTGGGTATCGGCGGAAAGGAAGACCCGGTCCGCCTGGTATTTGATGGCGCGACGGGACCGGCCTTGAACGTGACCGTGGTCGATATGGGCACGCGGTTCCGCATGGTGATCAACACGGTGGACGCGGTCGAGCCGCTCGAGCCGCTGCCGAGCCTGCCGGTGGCGCGCACGCTCTGGAAGCCACACCCCGATCTCGAGACGGCGGCCGCGGCGTGGATCTACGCGGGGGGCGCCCATCACACCGGTTACTCGCTGGCATTGACCGGGGAGCACATGCAAGACTTTGCCGCGATGGCGGGCGTCGAATGCCTGGTCATCGACAAATCAACTGACATCCGTTCGCTACGCAACGAGATCCGCTGGAACGAAGCGGCCTATCGACTCAACGCGTAACGAATAACACAACCCAAACTCCGTTGGAGGCAACGGCACATGGTAACGCTCGATTGGATCATGATTGGTGGTTACT
>JAKSBB010000478.1 GCA_022361315.1 Desulfobacterales bacterium | reverse complement strand
TGACCTTCGACATTGACGCCAACGGTATCGTCCACGTTGCAGCCAAAGATAAAGCAACCGGCAAAGAACAGTCCATCCGTATTACTGCCGCATCCGGCCTGACAGACGATGAAATCGACAAGATGGTCAAAGATGCTGAGATGCATGCCGAAGAAGACCAGAAAAAACGGGATCTGGTGGATACCAGAAACCAGGCGGAATCTCTGGTGGATCAGACCGAAAAAACCCTGAAAGAACATGGGGACAAGGTTGATGAAGCCACGAAGAAAGGGATCGAAGAAGCGGCTGAGGCCCTCAAACAGGCTAAGGATTCCGACAATGTCGACGAAATCAAAGCCAAGATCGAAGCCCTTTCCCAGGCCTCTCACAAACTGGCCGAAGTGATGTACCAGCAGGCCCAGGGTGAGAATCCGGGTGCTGCCGGCGCCGCCGGTGCAGAAGGTGCTTCCGCCAACCCGGGTCAGGACGATGACGATGTGGTTGACGCAGACTTCGAAGAGGTCAAGAAAGACAAATAAGGCCGTTCCGCCTGAACCTCAGGCGGGACCTTATTTATTGTTGAATATAATCCTGCCGTGGTCTATAGTGACCCGGCAGGATTTTTATTATTTAAGCTAAAGGCCTGATTATATATGCTCATCACGGACATACTTGCACAGAACAGCAACGCCTACCCGAAGGATGTTGCCCTGGTTGAACGCATCCCTTCCACCGGACAACGTCATGAAATCACCTGGAAGAACTTTCATTCCCTCAGCATCAAAACCGCCAACGCCCTTGATCGAAAAGGGATAAAAAAAGGCGACAAGGTGGTCCAGCTCATGAGCAATTCCCTGGACTGGCTGCCCATTTATTTCGGCATCCTTCATACCGGTGCCTGGGCCGTCCCCCTGAATTTCAGGTTTGAAGCGGACAAGATCAGGCTATGTACGGAAACAGCCGAAGCCAAGGCCTTTATTTTCGGCCCGGAATTCATCCAGCGTATCGAAGAGGTAAAGCCGGAACTGGATGCCTTTGTGGAGCACTGGATATATACGGGTCCCGAGGTCGGCTGCCCAAACTGGGCCATGCCCTACCGGCATTTCATTGCCGAGGCCGACGGCACCACCCCGCCGGATGTTTCCCTGAGCCCTGAGGATGAGGCGGCCCTCTATTTCACCTCCGGTACCACAGGCATCCCCAAGGCTGTTCTGCTCACCCACCACAGCCTCATGCATGCCTGCCGGGTGGAAAACGAACACCACGGCCAGACAAAGGATGATATTTTCCTCTGTATCCCGCCGCTTTATCATACGGGTGCCAAGATGCACTGGATGGGCTCTTTTATGGTGGGTGGCAAATGTGTGCTGCTGAACGGCGTCAAACCCGAATGGATCATCGAAGCGGTTTCCGAGGAAGCCTGCACCATCGTCTGGCTGCTGGTTCCCTGGGCCCATGACATCCTGATTGCCATCGAAGACGGCCGGATCAATCTGGAAGACCATACACTTGACCAGTGGCGGCTCATGCATGCCGGGGCCCAACCTGTTCCCCCAAGCCTGATTGAAAACTGGCAGCGTTACTTTCCCGGCCAGGCCTACGACACCAACTACGGGCTTACGGAATCCGCAGGTCCGGGCTGTGTCCATCTTGGGGTGGAAAATGCCGACCGTATCGGTCCCATCGGCCTGCCCGGCTATGGTTGGGAAGCCAGAATCGTGGACAAACAGGGCAATCACCTGCCAGGTAACGAAACCGGTGAACTGATCGTAAGGGGCCCGGGGGTGATGAAAGCGTACTATAAAAACCCTGAAGCCACGGCAAAAACCATTATAGACGGCTGGCTCCACACCGGGGACATGGCCCGTTACGACATGGATGGGTTCATCTAGCTGGTGGACCGGAAAAAGGATATGATCATCTACGGCGGGGAAAACATATTTCCCGTAGAGATTGAGAACTTCTTTCTTAACCATTCAAAAGTTAAAGACATTGCCGTCATCGGAATTCCCGATGACCGCCTTGGAGAAATCCCCGCAGGTATCATCAGCATCAAACCCAACACAATGATGTGTGAGCAGGATGTATTGGATTTTCAGGAGGACCTCCCCCGATACAAACAGCTGAAAAAAATATTCTTCGGCGACGTGCCCAGAAATCCCACCGGAAAAATTGAAAAACCGAAGCTCAGACGTATCTATGCCGAAGACAAACGCAAAGACCTGGAAAAACTGCTGAAATAGGATACGAACGAATGAGGGGAAAGGGTATGAACCTGTTATCCGTTACACGATTTAAAGGCCTGTTCCTAGTGACACTTCTGGCAGTCCTGACTTTTGGTGGCGTCTCACCTGCATCGACTGAGGGTACCGCCCAAAAGTCCTCACTGCTGGCCGGACTGGAGGCAAAATATGCCAACCGGGGCTTCTCTGCGGATTTTAATCAGGCCGCCCGGCTTGTGGCCCTGGATATCACGGAAACCGCCACCGGAAAAGCCTGGTTTACCCACCCCGGAAAAATGCGGTGGCTGTACGAAGCTCCGGACCGACACGAAATTATCACCGACGGCCAATTGATGTGGATCTACCGCCCCGATGAAAACCAGGTCATGCGTGGATCGGCGGCACCCTTTTTTGAATCCGGTGCCGGCGGCGCTTTTCTCTCGGACATTACCCGGATCCAAAAAGACTTTTCCATTGCCCTTGGCAAATCCGAGGATTCGTTCGCACAACTGATTCTCACCCCGAAAAAAGAAACACAGGACCTGGCAGCCATATACATCACCATTGCGCTGCCAAGCCATGAAATTCAGGTGGTTGAAACCGAAAACATCTACGGAGACACCACCCGGTTTGTATTTACCAATATCCGCTTCACCCCGCCTGATCCGGCCATGTTCCATTTCACAATCCCGGACGGCGTAAGTGTGATTGAAATGAACTGATTGCAGAAACAGCGGATAGACGAACAAGGAAAGCCCCATGAGTAACAACGAAACCACCAGAAAATTGACAGAAGAAATCAGACAGTTGGCAAAAGAAAAAAATGCCATTATCCTTGCCCACAATTATCAGCCTGCAGAGATCCAGGAAGCGGCAGACCTGTGTGGCGACTCCCTGGAAATGAGTATCCGAGCCGCAGCCACTGATGCAGATATCATCGTTTGCTGCGGGGTTCATTTCATGGCGGAAACCGCCGCCATCCTCTCGCCTGATAAAACCGTTCTGATGCCCAATCCGGATGCCGGATGCCCCATGGCGGATATGGTTACTCCGGAGGCACTCACCGCCAGAAAAGAAGAACTGGGCAACATTCCGGTGATTACCTATGTGAACTCATCGGCTGCCGTTAAGGCCGTATCCGATATCTGCTGTACCTCTGCCAACGTGGTTAAGGTGGTCAATGCCATGGATGCCGACGAAGTCCTGATGACACCGGACAAAAACCTGGCCAAATACGCCGCCCGGCATACGGACAAAAAGGTCCATCTCTGGGAAGGATACTGCCCCTTTCACAACGATCTGGGTGTTGATGAAATTGAGGCCGCCAAAGCAGCCCATCCCGACGCCCTGTTTGTGGCCCACCCGGAATGCCCGCCGGAAATCCTGGCGCTTGCAGACAATATCCAGTCCACTTCGGGCATGATCCGGTTTGCAGGGGAATCAGATGCCCGTCAGTTTATCCTGGGAACGGAAATCGGCCTGCTGCATCCCATTGCCAAGGCTCATCCCGGAAAAGAATTTTTTGCAGTATCACAAAAGATGCTGTGCGAGGATATGAAAAGAATCAGCCTTGGGGACATCCTCAACAGCCTGAACGATCTGTCCGGAAAGGTTACGGTTCCCGAAGATATTCGTGTTAAAGCGTTGGGAGCAGTACAGAAAATGATCGATCTTAAATAGTTATAATATACAAAGATTTAAAAGGAAAAAGGAGCTGGTAGAAACCAACTCCTTTTTCTTTTTCCATTGATATATCCGTTTAGCGTGCAGTCATATTACATAGCGTCGAAAGCCTCATCCGGAATATCGGCGTTGCTGTGGAACTTCTGGACATCGTCGCAGTCATCCAAAGCATCCATGAACTTAATCATCTGTTCGGCTTCTTTGCCTGCTACTTCGGTGGTATTCTGGGGAATCATTGAGATTTCCGCCATCTGGCAGGGGATTTCAGCGGCATCAATGGCATCTTTAACCGCATCAAAGTCTTCCGGCGCAGTGATTACGTCAAAGCCTTCCCCTTCATCTTTGATATCTTCAGCCCCGGCATCCAGAGCGACTTCCATGATGGTATCCTCGTCAGCATCTTCTTTGGAGATGGAGATCAGGCCTTTTTTATCGAACATCCAGGCCACACAGCCGTCTGTCCCGACATTGCCACCGGCCTTGGAAAAAATGTGGCGCACATCTGCAATGGTCCTGTTTTTATTATCGGTCAGGCATTCCACCATGACGGCAACACCGCCCGGGCCATAGCCTTCATAGACGATTTCTTCATAATTGACGCCTTCCAGATCTCCGGTACCTTTTTTTATGGCCCGCTCAACGTTGTCCTTGGGCATGTTCTGGGATTTGGCCGAGCTGATAGCGTGTCTGAGTCTCGGATTGGCATCCGGATCCCCCCCGCCCATCCGTGCTGCCACGGTGATTTCCTTGATCAGCTTGGTAAAAATCTTGGCTCTCTTCTTATCAGCCGCCCCTTTTTTGTGTTTGATACTCGACCATTTATTATGTCCTGCCATGGCAATGCTCTCCTTATCGTTTATCTTTTGCTATGATATATATTTCTTTACTCTGTTTTCTGCAACTTTCCGGCTTAAAAATTTTACATTCCCTGAAGGCGGCTTTCACTTCCTTCTCGAATGCCTTGAATTCATTACCCTGGAAAATCTTGCAGACAAAATTCCCTGCCGGCCTCACCCTGTTCAGGGCCACATCCAGCGCCATCCGGCACAGCTCAAAGGACCTTAAGGCATCCACATCCTTCCGGCCCGTGGTGGCCGGGGCCATATCGCTCATCACCGTATGAAACCCGTCCACGCCTGTA
>JAKSBB010001174.1 GCA_022361315.1 Desulfobacterales bacterium | reverse complement strand
TCATATGGATAAAGGTTTCCAGCCGAGTGGCGGTTTGCCCGGCGCTGTCCTGGTTATCGTCCATTTCCAGGTGGAGGTGGCGGATGCCTTCGGCCTCCAGGAATTCTTTCATGTAGGGATAGTCGAAGGCATGGGGATCGCAGAATTTGAGCAGAGTAAAAATGACACCGTCTGCCTGCCGCTCCTTTACCAGATCAACCAGGGCTTGACCCCGGGCCGTATTGCCGCTGTGCTTGGCCGGGCAGACCACACGGCTCGTGTACCGTTCCGTGAGACCGGCCATGGGCGGCAGATCCTCCGGAATAAGGCCTTCAAACCAGCGTTGGCCCGAGCAGAGATCGTCCCCCACCACAGCGCCTCCGGCCTGTTCAATCCGGGTGTACAGGTCCGGCATGTCGCAGACGGAACCGGAAAGAATAAGGCGTTTGGGGGCTACTTTTGGCGGAATGGCAGCATCCAGGTAGGTGGCCATCTTGTCCAGGCTTTCGGCAAGTATTTCCCGGTCCATGATCATGGAGGCCTTTATGATAGTGAACAGGTCTTTACCCGAAATAACGCCGGGGTGTTTGGATTTCAAATTATAAATATGAGCAAGCCGCTCCCGAATCCGGTTGAACAGGGCAATTGAGACGGACAGATTCTCTTCAGAAACCGGTGTGCCCGTATGGGTTTCAAGATCAGTTTTCAGCTTTTCCAAAACCCGCCACATATATGCTTTGGCAGAGCCAGTGGTGAGTTTGGCCGGCATGATCACGTCGGCAAAAAAGGCCGGTTTCAGGTTGAGTCGCCAGATGTCCGACAGTCGCTGAATACTGTCGCAGGTATGGGGAAATACCATCCCGTCAAGATAGGAAAGGCGGCCGGCAAGTCCATCTTCAAGAATGCCCCGGACCAGGGAGCAGCAATAGGCCTGGAGATGGTTCTCCGGAAGCTGAATATCTGATTTTGATGAGAATATGCGCATGGGATGACAGCCTGCGGCATAAATGATCTCTTCAGGGGCGTAGGAACACAGGTAACCGATCACCTTCTTGTTGCCTGCCTTCTGGGTGGCGGCAATGCCCCCGGGATCGTTCACAGCTTCGTAAAAAGGAGCTAATTCAGGAATCATGGAACCTCTCTTTTGCTCGAATTGGGCATTGGGGTGCCGGCCTTAGGTGTCGGTGAACCGCCAAACGTGTTTATGTCTGTTGGTTTTTATATCGAACGATGGTCGGGGTGTCAACCGTTGCTTGCCCATCGGCCTTGTTTATGCTAAATATTTTAGAACATTGATATAAATTAACCCGTGAAAAGGAGAATATGCAGAAAAAGGACACCCTGAGCCGGCTGAAGGCAGAGGAGCGGAAGATGCGGCAGCAGATCATCATTGATGCGGCCCGTGAGGTGTTCGGTCAGAAGACTTATGACCGGGCCAGCATGTCGGAAATCGCCAAAACCGCCGGCATTGCCAAATCCTCAATCTATACCTATTTCAACTCCCAGGAAGAGCTGTATGCCAGAATCGCCTATATTGACGCCTGCGAGTTTATCGAGGATCTGCAGTCCCGTATTGAGAAAAATCCGGATGCCGCCTTGGACACGAGTATTTCATATTTCCTTGATTATTATATCCGGAACACGGCCCAGTGGCGGATGATTACCCATTTCGCCCTCCACGGGAACAAGGAGATGGGGGCAGTGGAGCAACTCAATGATATCGGCCGGCGGCTGATGGATGTCTTTGAATCCGTCTTTACCGCCATGGGGGCAGGGCCGGAGTCCAGGCTGCTGTCCCATACCATGTTTTCCTGTCTGTCCGGCATTCTCATTGCCTTCAGGAACTACCCGGGACGCAGTGAAACCGAGCGGATTTCTCATATGAAACGCATCGGCGGTATTGTGGAGGCCATGATCCGGGCCTTAATCAAAGAATCCGGAGTGGAGAAACAGAAATAAAAGCGAATTCCGGGCGCAGATGTAAGGGGTTGAAATTGCGGGGTTTGACAATTCTGCGGGCAGCGCATATGATCAAACCAGTCTGAGGATTTCAACACATTCGCACCGGAGGTTTCCATGGCAATGCCCAATAAAAAAGCCTGGCTGGCCGTTCTGTTCATCGTTGCCTGCCTGGCCATTCCTTTCGGTATCACCTACTATGTGTCAACAGAGACATTCAAACAACGCTATGCAAAGTGGCAGGGAACCCGGCCCCAGGCACCGGAGGGGGCAACCCTTGAAGGCTCGAGAATTTTCGATGGCCAGGTGATGCTGGTAAAGGGAGAGCGGATACGGGTCCATAATACAAGCCTGATATTTCAAGGGATCGACAAAGACCATGTGGTGGTGGATCTTTTTCTTGAAGAACTGGACCACGACCGGGCCTACCCCCAGCGGTTTCCGAAGAACATTCCGGATACCCGGGTCATCCGCCTCGGGGAAGTGGGTTACACCCTGAAATCCGTGAGCAAAAACACCCTGGTGTTGAATATCCTTCACACACCGGAAATTAAATAACTATTCCCGGATGTATGACGTAATCATCATAGGGGCCGGCCCGGCCGGCACTGCTGCAGGCTTTGATCTTGTCTCCGCCGGATACGCCGTGCTGATGCTTGACCGGCGATCTTTTCCCCGGACGAAAGCCTGTGCCGGCGGGATTACCCCCAAAGCCTTGAATCTTTTTGCTTACGATATTTCACATCTTGTGGAGCGGCAATGCCATCGGGTGCGGGTGAAACGGCCGGGGGGGCATACCTTTACAGTGGCTGAAAAACAACCTCTCTGTCATATGGTCCAGCGCCGTGACCTGGACTTGTATTCCCTGAACAAGGCCATTTCCGCAGGTGTTGAATATCGGAGAGTTAAATCCATCAAAGCCATTATCCAGAGTGATAACCATGTGCGTTTGAACACGGAGGACGGCCATTTCACAGCCCGATATCTCATCGGTGCGGACGGGGCGAATTCCAGAGTTCGCCGTATGGTGACAACCTCATCGGGGAGGCGATTCCGGGTAAAGAAGTATCCGGCCCTTGAGGCGGATGTTCCTGTGGGCAATGCGGATCGTATCCCCATGGAGTTGGACTTCTCCAGAGAAATACCCGGATATTACTGGATCTTTCCCAAAAAAGATCATGTGAGCATCGGGATTTACGCTACCACTAAGTCCGTTCCTGTATCGGCAGGCATGCTCCAGTCATATGCAAAACAACGATTTAATACCTGTGAAATGAAAAATATCAAGGGCTATCCCATCTGTGTGGGTGGGGGCGGATGGGGCCTAAAGAATCCCGGCCACCACAGGGTGTTGCTGACTGGAGATGCAGCAGGTTTTGCCGAACCGCTGTTGGGGGAGGGGATCTATTTTGCTTTGAAATCCGGCCGGACCGCAGCTGCCACCATCATCCGGGCCATTGAGAACCGCGACAGCGCCTTGAACCGGTACCGGAGGGCATTAAAGCGAACTCATCTGGATTTGATGTGCTACAGTGGTGCCGCAAAAATCCTCTACCAGTTTCCCGGACCCTGCCTGAAACTCGCTGCATACCGGAGCATTCACGGACATTTTTCAAAGGGGTATGCCCGGGGCCTACCTTTGGTGCAATTGTTTTACCCCTTTTAACCTACCCCCTCCCTCTAATCTATCCTCGGTTATGGCTTATCTGATGCCGGAGAAAAAGCTCATACAGTTTTCGTTCTAACCATATTCGATCCGGCAATTTAATTTTTTTTCACTTACTACTTTTTTAAATTGTATCCGCCATTGAAATCTGGTAATGAGTTCAGACGCTCGTATAAAAAATCTATCAAATCGCCCTTTCAATGGGAGAGAAGGATATAATATGCCCGAGAACACGACTATCGCTGATGCTGTTGGAACGGTTGTACACGCACATGGACAGGTTCGTGCCGAATCCGGAATTGAAACCAGAGTAATAAAAATCGGGGATCCCATCTTCCAGGGAGATGTACTGATTACGGATGAAGGCGGTGGACTTGAGGTTGAATTCAACGATAAAACTGCATTGTCCCAGGGTGAAAATAGTGAAATCAGCGTGGATTCCTATGTATACAACCCGACAGACCCGGCAGGGTCCGATCTTTTGCTGCAAATGACCAAGGGCGTTTTTCGGACGGTGACCGGTGAGATTGCCGATCAGAACCCCGACCAGTTCCAGTTGAAATCTCCATTGGCAACCATCGGTATCCGGGGGACGACTGTGGTCAGCGAGGTGGGGGGACTGACGGAAAAGCATGGTGTGGAAGATATCGGGCCCGGCAAAGTTTTGGTGGTTCGAGATGCCATGGGCAATATTCAGTTCATTGATGCCCCAACGCTGATTGTTGATATTATGCAGGGGCAGGCGATTAAGGCGGCCCGCCCCCTGACCGACAGGGAGTTAGAGCACTTTAAATCCACCGCACCGCTGACCACCCAGGGGGAGGAAGCCCCTGAAAGTGATGAGGAAACTGAAGCCGAGGATGAGGCGGATGTGGAAGGCGAAGGAAAAGAAGTAGAGGGCGAAGAAACTGAGGAAACGGCCGAAGAAACAGAGGAGTCTGCGGAAGAGGCCGTTGCAGAAGAAGAGGTGGTTCAGGAAGAAGAGGTCGTTCCGGAGGAAGAGGTCGTTCAGGAAGAAGAGACCGTTCAGACGGAAGAGACTGTTGAGCAGGAAGAAACCGTTCAAACTGAACCGGTACAACAGGCCGATCCCATCGCACCGGTGACCATTGTGGGGGTGGTGGATACCACTGATGT
>JAKSBB010000241.1 GCA_022361315.1 Desulfobacterales bacterium | reverse complement strand
CCCGGGCGGATGAGCCGGTGACGGTCATATCGGCCAGTGCAACAATGCCGGACCGGATGGTCTGCTTGATCTGCCGGAGCTGGGATTCGGTCCAGAAAATACGGTTGCGGTCCATACTCAGCTCGCAGCGGTCGTGGCCGGTGAGGTTGATCCGGCCGATGACATTCTGCCGGGCACCTTCCGGCAGTAACTCGGTGGTCTGGGTGACGAATATGCCGTCCTGGAAAATGGAGACCCCGCCTTTGGCGTTTTCCAGGGCATAGAGGGTATCCTTGTTTCGCTTGGTTTTCATAAAGAGAAAGCCTGTAGCATCCCGGAATACCAGCGGGGCCACGAATTCACAGGCGTAGGTCTCATCTTTTTCATAGGCCAGGGGTTCCGATCCCAGGACCGATTGCCGTCCCAGGTGGTCGGTCAGGGTCACCGGCACCGTCAGGAATCTCAGATTTGTTTTGAGATAACAGACGTATTGCATACTCTTGGCAAAGGAGACGTTCTCAGGGGTTAAGTGAAGGCAGACCTCCGTTCCTTCCGGACAGTCTTCCCCGGCAAGGCGGACGTCAAAATAGTCCTGGAGATTGTGTATGGTGATTATCAGTCCGGGCTGTCCGGCCTTCCTTGTGGTCACCACCACCCGTTCCGCAGCCAGGAAGCTGGAGAGAAATCCGATGCCGAATTTGGAGATGAAACTGGCATCCACCCGGCTGTTGTGGACATTCTTTGAGTCCCCGGACTGGTAGAAGGAAATGCCGATTTTCAGGAAGTACTTCTCCATCCACTGGCGGTCCATGCCGACCCCGTTGTCCCGGAACCGGATGGTTTTATAATCCGGTGAAAAATCAATCCGAATGTCCGGTGACATCTCCGGATAGGACAATCGTTTGAGATTACAGGCATCCACGGCATTCTGAACCAGCTCCCGTAAAAAGACCCGCTGGTCCGAATACAGGCGGTTGCCGGTGAGCAGCTTCATGGCAGCCATGGCATCCACGGAAAATTTCATATCCATGGGGGGATACCCGTCTGCCTCGATTTCAAACACCACCTCGGAGTAGAGGAACCGCGGACTGATCAGGCCGTTGATTTTGTGGAGCAATAGCTGGACCCGGGTTTCGTGATGCTTCAGCGCGCGATGGACATCGGGATGGCTGCAGGTCAGCCGGAGACGGATGGTGCCGGAAAGGAAGGGGTGGGGTTCTGCGGACATCACTGCAAAATGGTTTTCGGGGGAATCTTCCGGAGGCAGATCATTCGCCAGTTGGTCAACCATAAGGGCATGGGTCAAATCCAGCCGGTGGGCCAGGGCCAGGGCCGCT
>JAKSBB010001057.1 GCA_022361315.1 Desulfobacterales bacterium | reverse complement strand
GGATATTCTAAAACCCGTGGATGCCCTGTCTGAAAGCGGTATCGTGGCCATGGTCCGCCACCACCACGAACGGTTTGACGGCAAAGGGTATCCCTGCGGTTTAAAGGAAGAAGCCATTCCGCTGGGCGCCAGAATCATTACACTGGCAGATTCCCTGTCCGCCATGCTCCAGCACCGGCCCTACCGGGAGGCAAGAAGGTTTGAATCGGCCGTGGCTGAAATCATCAATTGCAGCGGCACCCAATTTGATACTCGTGTGGTATCGGCATTACTGGAAATCAAGGATGAAATCTGCTCCATCCTGAGTTATCTGAACCCGGATCCCGCATTTTCAGACCCGATAAGTTAAGATTGCAAGGAATACACCCGGATGGGATCAGACTTCCCTTTTACCCGGGTTTCTTTCATGGGAACAAAGGAAAACTGATCTTTCAGGCGCTGATGCATCGCTTCACTGACCAGGATGTCGGTCCGGCATTCCTTTGTCAGCCCCTGGATTCGTGACGCCATATTCACTGTGTCACCGATCAGGGAATAGGTGGAACGGTAGGCACTGCCGATGTTCGCTGCCAGTACGGGCCCGGTGTGTATGCCCACACCGTGGGCAATGGGCGGCAGATCCCTGTCCTGAAAGCGCTTGTTGAGCATATCGAGCCGTCCCCGCATCTCCAATGCGGTTTCCACGGCAGCGGTTTCATGGCCTTGCCGGGCCACAGGCGCCCCGAACACCGCCTCCACCTCATCACCGATGAACTGAAGGATCAGTCCGCCGTTCCGGTCGATGACCCGGGAAATCTCATTGAAATAGGAGTTGAGCATATAAATCAATTCTTTTGCCGGGGTTACCGCCACCAGGGGGGTGAAGTTCCGGAGGTCGGCAAAGAGGATGGTTGCCTCCATACGCTCCCCGTCCAGAGGGATGCGACCCGTCAGAATCTCGTCCCGGATGCGGCGGTCCACATATTTCCCAAAGGTATCTTTGATCAGTTCCCGTTCCACCAGGCCCTGGTTCATGGCATTGAGCATCTCACCGGCAAAGCCGATTTCATCGTTGGTATACACCCTGGCTTTCTGGGAAAAGTCCCCCCGCTTCACATGGGCCATGACCCGTATAATCTCTTCCAGCGGCTTTTTGAGATGGTGCAGTACCAAGACGGAAATAATGATCGCCACCACCATAAAGATGGCACTTTCATGTACAATGGTCTCCTCCAGGCGATGGAGGAGCGTGGCCAGGGTCATCTCCCCCATTTCCTGTAATTGGCGGTACCTGTGGATGGTGAGATGTATAAATGCCAGCGGCACCAGGGAAACGGCAAAAATGAGGGCCATGAACCGCACCCGGAGGCTGGTGGACTTCACCCCCCGGACGCTTGATAAGTCTCCCTTTGGAAAAAAAAGGGGCACCCGGGTATGCTGGGAGACATGCTCCACCCAGAAAAAGGCCAGGGTCACCGTAATCATTCCGCTCCCCAGGCCAAGCCCCAGCCCCCCCGGAGATCCGGCGGCCCAGAATAAAAAGGAACCAATACTCCAGGCAATGGCATCCATAATCACGATAAAATAGGGTTCATTCAGGATGCGTTTCCTTGCCTTTGCCACCACCTCCGGCGTTTCCTGCCGCCCCTGCCCCATAGCCTTCAATGCCTTTCGCACAGGCCGTTCATACAGAATAATCAGAGTAGACATGACCACGGCACAGACCATGCCGTAAAATAAATCCAGATAATAAAACACCTCCAGAAGCTGATCCGGCATATACCCGGCCCGGTTTTCAAACAGGATGTTGGTCAGCCAGTCCCCGGCCAGCAGGGCAACGGCATTTCCGATGATGACCTCGTTGGCCACATAAAACCGGTAAAATTTATTTTTTATCAGTCGTGTCTGGCTCATTTCCCTAAGTCTTTCGAACGTCTGAGCATCTTTATGCGAATACGGCGCAATGACAGCCAATAGGGCTGCAGCAGAACTATTGCCCCATATAT
>JAKSBB010001068.1 GCA_022361315.1 Desulfobacterales bacterium | reverse complement strand
GTTTCTGAAGGTTAACTGCGCTGCGCTGCCTGAGTCGCTCCTGGAAGCAGAATTGTTCGGACATGAAAAAGGGGCGTTCACCGGCGCCTCCCAGCAGAAAAAGGGTAAGTTCGAACTGGCCAACAAGGGTACCATTTTTCTGGACGAGATCGGAAACATGGACCTGGCTGCCCAGGTCAAACTGCTCCGGGTGCTTCAGGAGAAGGAATTCGAAAGGGTAGGGGGATACAAACCCATCAAAACAGACGTCAGGATCGTGGCCGCCACCAACGCCAACCTGGAAGAGATGGTACAGCAGGGCAAGTTCAGGGACGACCTTTACTTCCGCCTCAACGTTTTCCCCATCTATATCCCTTCCCTACGCATGCGCAAGACCGACGTCATTCTCCTGGCCGACCACTTCCTGGAAAAATATTCAAAGGAGCACGGCAAGCAGATCAAGCGGATCACCACCCCGGCCATCGACATGATGATGGAATACCACTGGCCGGGCAACGTCAGGGAATTGGAGAACTGTATCGAACGGGCGGTCATCCTCTGCAACGAAGGGGCTATCCATGCCTACCACCTGCCGGCCACCCTCCAGACCGGTACCAAATCCAAAACCCTGCCCCTGTCCCTGGAAGATGCCGTGGCCAACCTGGAAAAGGAAATCCTCATGGATGCCCTGAAAAACACAAGGGGCAACATCAACAAAGCGGCCAAACTCATCAACCTGACCGTGCGGAAGTTTTCGTACAAGGCAGCGAAGTACAACATTAATTACAAGGATTACCGGTAAGACGCCTCATACTTTTCCAGCAGCAGTTTGATATCGTTCACCTGGTTTCGCGTGGCCACGTACCCCTCTTCAACGGCATGCTCCACCTGGTCGTAGTCAAACATCTTCAGATCACCCAGGCGGGGGGTAATTAGAATATCCGGGGGATTAACCGCAAAGTTAACCCGGGTAATCCGCTCCTGCATCAGCCCGATGGCCGCATTGATCACCTGGGTGGTACCCGGGGTGGTCTGGGGCTGCTTTTTTTGATTCTCTTCCTGCATCCCGAAAATCTTCTCCACAAAAGAGTACCGCTCACTCAGCTTCTGAAGAAACTCATTGCCGAATGATCCGGTTTTGGCCTCGGCTTCCACCTCTGCCCGCCGGTGATGCTTCCGGGAAACCAGCTCGGAATCCAGGTTCACCGCAATCACGATATCCGCCCCCATGGCCCGGGTCACCCCCACCGGCACCGGATCCACCACGCCCCCGTCAATCAGCCACCGCCCCTTGTGAAATACCGGGGCAAACACCCCGGGATAGGACATGGACGCCCGAAGCGCCTTGAGCAGATCACCCGTATCCAGAACCACGGGATCACCCGAGTGCATGTCACAGGCCACCACCTTCAACGGCTTTTCAAGCTCCTCAAAGGCTTTTTTACTGCTGTGCATCCCGAACAGATCCCGAAGCTTCTTATCCCCGTCCAGAAGCCCCGGCCGCAGAAAGGTCAGATCGGAAAACGAAAACAGTCGCTCCCCATCCATCTCCAGCACATGCTGCTTGAGCTGCTCAAGCCCCCCGCTGGTGTAAACGGCCCCCACAAAAGCCCCCACACTGCACCCGGCCACCAGATGAATGGGAATACCCGCTTCCTCAAGCGCCTCAATGGCCCCGATATGCGCCCACCCTCTTGATGCCCCGCATCCCAATGCCAGCCCGATTTTATAGTTTTGTGTCATCTTTGATCCGTCCGAATTATGATTTCTTGGCTATTGTAATCCTCGTTCAAGACTCAGTCAATGCGATGAAGGGGCAGGTCCGGTAGTTGATTGCGTCCTCTTAAATTAACAC
>JAKSBB010001233.1 GCA_022361315.1 Desulfobacterales bacterium | reverse complement strand
TGAACACTGGCGGCACCGGCCTGGGGCTTGCCATGAGTGACGTCATCGTCCGGCGGCACAAAGGCATGATTACGGCGGAGAGCGAAGTGGACCAGGGCAGTACCTTTCACATCTATCTGCCCTGCATGGGAGACGGGGCGGTGCTTGAGGAAGAAGCCCTCGCCGATCCTGTGGCAATGGCCGGCAGCGAAGAGATCCTCTTTGTGGACGATGACAAACATATGGTTTATTCCGCACCCAAGATGCTAGGCCGGCTGGGGTACCGGGTGACAGCTGCGGAAAATGCCCGGGATGCCCTCGCCCTGTTCAAACAGAACCCGGCACGTTTCGATTTGGTGATCACGGACCGGGTCATGCCCGGGCGAACCGGGGTGGAGCTGGCCCACGACATCCGCAACATCCGGAAAGATATCCCCATCATCATGTGTTCCGGGTTCTTTAATAAAAAGGATGACACCTTTCTGGATACGGAATATGATCTTGAAGGGCTGATCGATGAAACCGTGTCAAAGCCCTTTGAAATTAAACCCATGAGCGTGGTGATCCGGCAGGTACTGGACAGGAGGCGGCGTGGAAACTGATATCCGCATACTGGTGGTTGATGATGACGAGGAGTTTTGCTACGGCATCCGGCGGATTGTTTCCCGGCTGGGACACGGCTGCCGGTCCGTTGCCACCATGGCCGAGGCCCGTGAGGCCGCCGCATCCGACATCTTTGACCTGGTGCTTCTGGATGTGGGTCTGCCCGACGGCAGCGGCCTGGATCTTCTGCCGGAACTTAAAAGCCTTGAGCCACCGCCGGAGGTGGTGATCATCACCGGGGCCGGAGATGCTGGCGGTGCCGAACTGGCCATACTCAACGGGGCATGGGACTATATCGAAAAATCCGCATCTGCCAGGGACATCTCCCTCACCGTCAGCCGGGTGCTCCAGTATCACACCGCACGCAGAAAAGCCGCAGAAGCAGACCGGGTGACCCGCCTTGTGCGGGAGCGGATCATCGGCAGCAGCGCCCCCATGCAGAAAGCCCTGGACAAAGTCGCCCGGGCAGCAGGGTCCGACGCCAATGTACTGGTCACCGGCGAAACCGGTACGGGTAAGGAACTCTTTGCAAAGGCCGTCCACGAAAACTCCCCCAGATCCGGTGGGGAACTCGTTACCGTGGACTGCGCGTCCATGCCGGAGAACCTGGCCGAGAACATTCTTTTCGGACATAAAAAAGGGGTATATACCGGTGCCGATGCGGAGAAGTCCGGCCTGATTGCCAGGGCGGACAAGGGCACCTTGTTTCTGGATGAAATCGGCGAACTCACCACGGCCCTGCAGAAAAAACTGCTCAGGGTGCTCCAGGAAAAACGCTTCCGCCCGCTGGGGGGCAGCAGTGAGATCGCAAGTGATTTCAGGCTGGTGGCTGCCACCAATCAGGATCTGGAAGCGATGGCCGAAGCGGGCCGGTTCAGGCAAGATTTATTGTTTCGCATCCGTTCCTTTCATATTCAGTTGCCGGCGCTTCGCCATCGCGACCGTGACATCGCGGCCCTTGCCCGCCATTACCTGGACCTTTATTGCGAGCGCCAGGGGCTGGACTCCAAAGGGGTGTCTGCGAATTTTTTTGAAGTGCTTGCCGCCTATGCCTGGCCGGGAAACGTCCGGGAACTGGCTCACACCATGGAGCACGTGGTGCTGGCCGCCATAAATGATCCTAAAGTCTTTCCAGCCCACCTGCCGAAACCCCTGCGGGTATCAGTGGTCACTTCCGGGTTTTCGGACGGACAGGCAGATACGATTGAAGACCGCGAAGACGGCTTCGAAGGATACGGCACCGGAACGATGCCCACCCTGGCGGATTACCGGGAAAACCTGTTGAACAATTACGAAAAAAAATACCTCTCCGATCTCATGGCCCGGACCCCCTCCGTGGCAGAGGCCTGCCGGGTGTCCGGATTGTCGCGTTCCAGGCTCTACGCCCTGCTTAAAAAATACGGATTATCAGGAAGATAAGCATCGGGCGATGGAGAATGTGAAATCGGCCTTTAGCCTTACATTCGCTTGACATCCCCCTCTGGTTTACTTACAAATTAGTATACGATTTTAAACCGAAGTTCGAATCAGCTTTTTCCAAATCAGATAAAGGAAAGGACCGGCCATGAAGAAATCGTCCAAAGAAGAGGCCACTCCGGCCCCCGCAGAGCCCCAGGCTCCCAAGCCCGCCCCCGCCCCCGCTTCCGTTCCGGATATCGCAGATGCAGGCAGTATGGATAAGATCCGCGATATTCTTTTCGGCAACCAGGCCAGGGACTATGACAAACGGTTTTCCCGCATGGAAAGCCAGCTTAACCGGGAAGCGGCTGAGCTTCGCCAGGAACTCTTGAAACGGGTGGATACCCTTGAATCCTATATCAAGCAGGAAATCAAGGATATCAATACCCGGATCAAGAATGAAAACAACGAACGCACCGAAGGGGATGCCCAGCTTCAAAAAGATCTGAAGGAGATGTTTGAAACCCTGAGCAAGAAGCTTCACCAGGAAGAAGAAAACCTGGCAGAACGCTCCGCAGACCTTCGTGAACAGATTCTGGAACAGTCCAAACAGCTGTCCGATGAAATCTCCACCAAACATGAGCAGGCCACCCAGAGTCTGAAACAGGCTGCCATGGAACTGGATGATGCCAAGATGAACCGGGCGGATCTGTCCGGCTTCCTTCTGGACATCGCCATGCGTATTTCAGGCGATGAACTGGGGGTAATGGGCGCAGCCAGAGACTAAGCTGCCATGGGCTCCCCAGATACGGAAAATGATTCCGTGAAGAAGGAAACCACGGAAATGGACCCTGCGGAAAAAGAATCCCTTGACGCCCTGAAGAGTCTGTTGATCCAGCCGGAAACCGACCGCCTTGCGGTGCTGGAAAACCGGCTGGACGACCCCATGACCCGGGCCAATGAGATCAGCCGTTCCCTGCCGGAAGCGGTGTCGCTTTCCGTGATGGAAGGGGACCGTCTGACCCGGGTGATCCAGCCCGTCATTGACGATTCCCTGAAAGAGTCCGTACGAAAAAACCCCAAAGCCCTGGCAGATGCCATTTTCCCCGCCCTGGGGCCCGGCATAAGAAAAGCCATCACCGCCACCATCATGGGGATGATCCAGTCCCTGAACCAGGTGCTGAACCACAGTTTCTCCATCCAGGGTCTCAAGTGGCGCTTTGAAGCCTTTCGAACGGGCCGGCAGTTTGCCGAGGTGGTGATGCTGAACACCCTGGTCTACCAGGTGGAGCAGATTTTTCTGGTGCACAGCGACACCGGTATCGTGCTGGAGCATGTGGTGGCGGAAGGGGCTATGA
>JAKSBB010000215.1 GCA_022361315.1 Desulfobacterales bacterium | reverse complement strand
GACGGGTCCGGATAGTCGTATTCCAATTGCTGAAACTGATAAAGAAAGTCCCCCAGGCGGCGGTCTTCATTTTTCTCGTCAACGGTTTTTCCGTACACCTGAAGATTGAGGACCGTTTCCTCGTTGATCAACGGAATCAATGTATGGTGAATACCGGCGGACTGCTGGGAAACATTGACCCGGTCAAAAATCCGGGAAGCCTTTTGCCGGAGGGTGTTGAACAGGGTTTCCGTCAGATAACCGTTCCCCTCCACATCTTTGATGGTATTGACAAAAACCTTGAGTTCCCTGAACCCTTTTTTTCCGGCTTTGTCCTCATAGGTGAGGTTTACCAGAGACACCGGTCTCTGCCAGCTCTTGTCACTGAGGCGGATATAATTGGTGATAAATCTTTTGGAAAACCCTGTTTTCTCCCGCCAGTGGTCAAGGTTATCCAGAATCAGGCTCCCCAGCCGGTTGTGGCGGGAAGCATAGATCAGGGCCAGCATCATCCGGACTTCCTCCGAGGTGCCGCCCCCCTTTCTCAGTTTATCCAGTTCTTCCGTCAATACCACATTGCGGATGTAGGACAGGACATCCGCGCGGATCTGCACCTCTGCTTCGGGATGGAAATCCATCAGGAATGCCAGCAGGGCGTTTTCCTTGATGGCATTGGTGTGGTCCATCAATTCCTCAAGATACCCCTTTTTATCATTTGAGACGGTAATCCGTTGCTGGAGATCGTCCACCTCTTTCTGGAGATCATCGATGTATCGATCTTTATAGCTGTGGGAAAACCCCATGTAGAAACAGCCAAGCACCAGAAGTGCCATGGCCGCCAACTGGTGTTTGAAATACGGATGTTTCTCCCACAATCGCTTGGGTGCCTCTTTTCTGTGGAACGGGTTGGATATGGTGGTGTCTGATACATCCTGGGCCGTGAGAAAGACCTTTTCGACCTTCGGAGTTTCAGCCAGAGGATCTGATTTGGTCAGCACCTCAATAAACTTATCCACCCCGGCCCACAATTCCGGTTGCTTGTTCAGGTAGTGAAGAAGCTTTAGAAAACCGTCAGAGCTTTCACTGGTCAGATAATGCGTCAGGTGGCTGTCAAACCGTTGGGAGACTTGCCCGGCAAGGTCTGCGCCCGCGGCATAATCCATGTTGGTGGGTATTCCCTGTTTGACAGCGTATTCCGTAAACTCCGTGAACCCGATCACCTTGTCCATGGCAGTGATGGCCAGATGAACAGGTACCGGTTTTTTCATAACGGCGGAGAGCACGTTCAGTTTCCCCCGGATCACCTGGGCCTGGGAGATGAGGTTTTCCTTGTTTTCATCCAGGATATCCTCAGCCCTCACCGTAACCACAGCCGTAATCGGTTCCCGCCTGTAAAATCGACGCCACAGTTTAACAAGGGCGTTCCGTGCCTCGACCGTTGTGTTCTCAAGGACGGCCGGAGACAACTCCTGGATAATGACCTTGGCACCCTGGTAAATCTGTAGGTCCTGATTTTCCCTGTGGCTGGGATAAAACTGGTCGGACTGGTTTCTCCAGTCCGAATAGGTATCGATGAGCGTGCTTTTACCGGAGGCCGAATCCCCCAACACCGCAAACGGGTGGTAGAGCAGAATCGACCTGCGGAACTCGGCGGGTATTTTCCGGATGTACGCCTTCCAAATGGAAAGCAATGCGCCGGGGGCCATGGGCGGTTCTTCCTCAGGAAGTTCCGGAGCCGGTTCCTCCGGGTTTTCCGCCTTTCTACGTTTTCTGATTTTGTATACCAACACCCCGATCAACCCAATGACCAGCAGTATGCAAAAAATTTGGAACCAGGGAGAAAACAGCAGTGCTTTCAGGTTGAAATTCCCTAAAAATCCGAAAAGCTTTGCTAAAGGTGCAGGTAGTTTCATAATCCAGTCGTATCAGCCGTCCGGCGCATTCGTGTTGTCGTGTTAGTCCTGGTCGTCAGCCTCTGAGGTACCATCTGCTTCCGGAACGGCGCTCTCCCCTTCCGGAGCGTCTTCAGCTTCCGGGTCTTCTTTGGGGGCGCGCTCGAAGACCGGCACCGGTTCGTCTCCGGTGGTAAAGGCGATCTTCTCTTCCTCGTCCAGATAGATGTTCACCTGGCTTTCTTCAACAATATTTCCCTGGATGATCTCATCGGCCAGGAAATCCTGGATTCTCGCCTGGATCACCCGTTTCAGGGGTCTTGCACCAAACAGGGGATTGTAGCCTTCATCGGCCAGCCAATCCAGTACCTCGTCGGTGAAGGTCAGTTCGATTTCCTTATCCATCATCAGTTTTTTCAGCCGGTTGAGCTGGATCAGAACGATGGGTTTCATCACCTCTTTGGTGAGCTGGTTAAAGATGAGCACGTCATCCAGGCGGTTGATGAATTCCGGCCTGAAATGGGACCGTACCGCCCCCATGATGCCCTGCTGCATCTCTTTTTCTTCTTCCTCGGTCTCGCAGGGCTGGATCAACTCGGAGCCCAGGTTGGAGGTGAGCAGCACAATGGTGTTTGTGAAGTTCACCGTGATTCCCTGGCTGTCGGTGAGACGACCGTCATCCAGCAACTGGAGAAAGAGGTTGAACACATCCGGATGGGCCTTTTCCACCTCATCAAAGAGAATCACCGAATAGGGTTTTCTCCGGACCTTATTGGTGAGGATGCCGCCCTCTTCATATCCCACGTACCCCGGAGGGGCTCCCACCAGGCGTGCGGCCGAATGTTTCTCCATGAACTCACTCATGTCGATACGGATCAGGGCCTGCTCCGTATCAAACAGGTATTCGGCCAGGGTTTTTGAAATCTCCGTTTTACCGGTACCCGTGGGGCCAAGCATCAGAAATGAGGCGATGGGACGTTCGGCATCCTGAACACCGGCACGGGCACGGCGAATGGCCTTGGACATGACCTCAAGGGTGTTATCCTGACCCAGCACCCGTTTTCGGAGATGGTCTTCCAAATTCATCAGCCGGTCTTTTTCCTCGCCCAGCATCTTGGTGACCGGGATGCCGGTGAGAAAAGAAACGGTCTGGGCCACATCTTCTTCGTTGATATCCTTCTTCAACAGATTGGCGTCGGTGACATCCACCCCTTCGTACTCTTCAAGGATGGCTTCATTTTTGGGGATAATCTTATACTGAAGTTCCGCAACCCTTGCGTAGTCTTCGGTTTCGATCTTGGAGTCCAGTTCTTTTTTAGCAGCTTCCAATTCCTGTTTGGCGTCCTGAACCAGGGAGATGGAGTCTTTTTCCTTCTGCCATTTCTCGGTGAGGACAGCGCTCTGTGCGGAAAGGTCGGCCAACTCCTCTTTGAGCTGCGCCAGACGCTTCACCACTTTTTCATCCGTCTCTTTTTCTATGGCATTGATTTCGATATTCAGTTCGACAATCTTTTTGTCCAGACTCTCTATTTCATCGGGTTTTGCCGCCATTTTGAGACGCACGGTGGCGCAGGTCTGGTCCATAAGGTCGATGGCTTTGTCCGGCAGAAAGCGTTCGGACAGGTATCTGTGGGACAGCTTGGTGCAGGCCACGAGGGCTGAATCCAGCACCTGAACCCCATGGTGAATTTCATACTTATCTTTGATCCCCCTGAGAATGGTCAGGGTCTGCTCGATGGAGGGTTCATCCACCTGAACGATCTGGAAACGGCGCATCAGGGCCGTGTCTTTTTCGATATGCTTTCTATACTCTTCCAGGGTGGTGGACCCCATGCAGCAAATCTCGCCGCGGGACAATGCCGGCTTCAGAAGATTGGCCGCATCCATGGCCCCTTCGGATCCGCCGCCGGCCCCCACGATCATATGGATCTCGTCGATAAACAGGATGATATTTCCGGCGTCTTTTACTTCCTGAATCACATTTTTGAAACGCTCTTCAAACTCGCCCCGGAACTTGGCACCGGCCAGTAACTGTCCCATATCCAGGGCCATGATCACACGGTTCTGGAGGCTTTCAGGCACCTTTTTCTGGGCGATTCGGGAGGCAAGACCTTCAACAATGGCGGTTTTGCCCACACCGGGTTCACCGATGATAATCGGGTTGCTTTTAATCTTCCGGCTGAGGATCTGGATGGCCAGACTGATTTCCTTGTCCCGGCCGATGATGGGATCGATCAATCCTTCCTGGGCTTTCCGGGTCAGATTTTCCGCGTACTGGTCCAGGTACTCAAACCCTTCCACAGGTCCGCCGCCAAGTTCTTTGGCTTCCTTCACATGTTTTTCAAGGGTTTCGGGGGACAGCCCCGCACCGGTGAGCCCCTCTTTAACGTTCTCAAGCTTGAGCAGGGCCAGCAGCATGTGGTCCACACGAATATGTTTTCCGCTGGTGGCGTCCACAAAATCCTCAGCCGTGATGAACACCTTTTCAAGGTCACGGCTCATGGGGGTTTCCTGGGCATCGGCCAGGGCCTTGGGCAGAGAGAGAAAGTAACTGCTCATGGCCGACTGAAGTTTTTTAATGTCCGTGCCTGCCTGTTCCAGATGGCGGGTAATGCCGCTGGATTCCGTGTCCATCATGGCCTGCAGCAGATGCCAGGGGGTAACGTTCTTGTGTTCCTGTTTGACTGCCAGCCGGACGGCTGTTTCGATGACACTCTGTGATGCCATGGAAAAATTCTCGATTCTCACGATTCCTCCCTCCCCTATGGGCAATAAGTGCTAGAATTTCTATTCAAGGTTTACACCGGAATATCAACGGTTCCAGCATTCTGGCAAATACTCAAGCGCATAGGAAAACTTATTGCATTAAATTAGGTTTGCGTCAATTTTAAAATATAAAAATCACCACTGTGTGGTTATTTTTCTCATGAAATATCAGTTCAAAGCAGCCCCTTTTGGGCATTTGTGTCAATTGTGTAGAAAATGTGATGATTAAACCCTAAATACTACTAAACACAAATCTGAGTATACATCTCGTGCATCCGAATCAACCGGGAAACAAGGGGTGAACCGGATTTGGAATTACTTATGAGGCACTGACGGTGACCTGGCCCGCGTAAGTAATACTGATGGTGCCGCCGTAGGAACAGGTACAGGTGCAACTGTCCGTCAGGGCGGCATAGTTACCGATATAGGTCTTTGTCGCCCCCGGCGACCAGGGCGCTGCCACCGCCGGAATGCATGCCCCCTGGGTATAAACCCCGCTTGCGGCACTGGTTGCCGCGATTGTGGTGGGGTTTGTGGTTGAGGCACACAGGGTAAAACTCGGGATATTGGTGACGGAGGCGTAATCCATAATGGTCGCCGCTGTCATGGTCGCAGTAACCGTTGTGTTGGATGTCACCACCAACGCCGTTGGCGCGGTTCCCATGGAACAGGAAATGGTGGCCCCGGAAACAACTAAACTGCCCATATCACTTCTCCTTTCAGGTAAGGGTTAGGAATCATCATCGCTGTCGTCTTCTTGGGTCTGTAGGAGAATGGATTCATCACTGACCTGGATCAACTGGGTATCGGTACCGTAGGTCCGTTCAATGGACAGGACCGGTTTGCTTTCGTCGTAGTAATGCTGCATCGAGGTCTGGTCCTCATCGTTTTTCCCGAACAAAATATGGTTGCCCTGGTAATCGTCGGGCAGCCGCGTGGAATCCCCCCAGTCAAGCACCCGGGCGATCCTGGCGCCGCTCAGGGTCAGCTCCACCAGCACACGGGTGTCCCTGAACAGGGGAAAGTACATGTGGCCGGGCAGGAAATCCGGGATATAGGGGGTCAGGATGTTGACCTCCCACAGCGGAATATAGACCTTGTAGTATTCCACGGAGGTATCCTCATCCTCGTAGATCTGGTAGGTTTTGTCGGTGTCCTCACCGGTTTCACTGACAACGGTGCCCTCCACGGCCAGGGGATACCTGGGCGGAGTGAATTTGGGAAACATCTGTGCGGCATTGTCCTTGTTTTCCATCTTGGCGGTCATCTCTATTTCAAAGGGCACATACTCTGCGTCAATACCGGATTCACCGATCTGATTCACTGCCTCGGCCTTCAAATTGATCTCATATACCCGGAAGGTGTCGTCATTAAAGCTTAAATCCTGGTACCATTTATCATCATCAAACTCCACCTGGGAACCAACGGTAAAAGTTGTTCTCGGCATCCGCTTAAACCCGAGATGAACCTCTTTGGAAGGGACGGATACCGTTGCCTCAAGGTATCCGGACTCAGTGGTGACATCACTGGTGATATCGGTTCGCATGACATAATCCCGGTAGATACCGTCCACGGCCTCATCCTGGGTGATATCCGTTGTGGAGTTGTTTTCGGAACTGACGTTGTAAAGCCGCAGGTTATGCCGTTTCATTTCGGGGATCACCAGGTGGTAAGACCCCACATCATCGATATCCAGGGTTGAGGTATCATCGGCCTCCGGCTTGCTGTCCGTGATAACAATTTCCTTTTCGGAATAGTCGTAGTAAAGGACGCCGTTCTGGGATTTGACATACCAGATAAGAAAATCATAGAAACTGGCGTGGTTACCTTCCACCCCGAGGGCAAGGCAGATCTGGTCACAGGTAGTCTCCAGGGTCTCCCAGTCCGCGTTCACCGTGAAATTCTCCACGGTATGTTCCGTAATGACATCCTTCATGGTGGAATCTGCGTATATCTTCACCGGATAATGCTGGCGCCACAGCACCTGGGCGGCATCTTTAAACTCAATATCAAAATCATACCAGATAATCGGGGTGTCCTTCATGATTTCAACCGTGTATTCACGGACGGATTTCCGGGTGACCAGCCCTTCCACATAAAGGGGATCAGGGGTGTCATCCGGCTGGTTCCAGGTGGCCTGGACCGACAGGGAGAAAGAGGTGATGGTTGTATCTGCAAATGCGGTAAAAAAATCATTGTCGTCCCTGGAGGTCAGGGTAAAGCCCGCCCTGCCCTCAAATCCAAGCAACCCCATGTGCAAACGGAGGGAGCGTATGCTGCCGGCGGGAATTTCATAGTCCGTACCGTCAATGGTGATGGTCAATGTCGCAATAAGTGAGTCGGTAAACATGTTGTGATCTCCCTCCTATGGACTATTCAGTGGCCTCACCATCACCATCTTCAACAAGGTGATAGTTGTTCTTGTAGAAACAATCCGGGCAGTAGGGTTCATCCTGAAACCATTTTGCCCCCGCCTTTTTAATGGTTCTTTTGCAGCATGCGCAGGGTATGGTTTCCATGGGATCCTGCCACGGGATCTCCGGCTCTTCTTCTGCAGGATTAACCTCTTCCGGCTCATCTTCCTGAATTTTTATGGGTTCCGGCCGTGCAATCATTTCCTGATAGCAATCGTCGCAAACCGTCAAAATGCCCATGTCATGGCCTTCGCCTTCTTTCAGTGCACAATTACACACCGAGCAACTGGCCTGCGCCCCCTGAATCACCAGGGGGGGAGCGTCATCATCGGATTCCGGTGCCGCCAGGTGATCCGCCAGCGTGTCCCCGGTGCCCCCGTCCGAAGCATCCTCGGCATGCCCCTCAGAAGCGCCATCCAGGAGTTTATCAAGACAGGTGGCGCAGAACATCCATTTACCCACCTTTTTCATTTCCGATTCAGAAAAGTCTTTCTTACACCCTTTACATTCCATTGGTTTCTCCCGTATTGGCTTATGTCCTCAAGTCTGTCCCAGTCTGCTTTGTTAATCCGAATAGCCGTCGTTGTAATCATTATTATAATTGTCGTCATATCCGTCGTTTGCCCCGGACTGTCCGTCATCCGTATGAATATCGGAGAAATCAATATCCAGGTCCATGGACTCAAACCGATCGATATCGACCTTGTAAAGTTCCTTCAACGATTTCCACTCTGCAGAATTCACATAGTTTTTGGATGTCAGGATTTCTTTAATATTCATCGAATACATCAGGGAAAACTCTGCAAAAATCTCAGGAAAATAAAGCCGCGGATCAAAATTCTCAATGATGTTGTCGATGTCAAAGGCCACCAAAGATGCCTGCTCATACTTGTTCTTCTCAATAAGGGATTTAAACGCCGCTATTTTTCGATGCAACTGAGCCAGATGATAATTACCCTGCACCACCATCTGGGGCTGGGCTGCTGCTGTGGACACCTGGGCTGAAGGCTCGGCCACAGCCTGTTCGACGGAAGGTTCAACAACCTCTTCCTCCACCGCCTCTTCTTCCGGCTCAGGCTCAGGCTTATAGATCAGCCGGGCAAAAGACCCCAGCCATGATTTGAGGCTGGAAATCCCGTCCACAAGCTGGGACGCCAGATCCTCCAGGTGCTGGGACAATACTTTTTGAAGTGCCTCGCATTTATCAATATCGTCCTGTACCGTTTCCGTATCCACCCCCTGCTGCCAGGCGATCCATTCCGGGCTCTCTTTTTTTTCCTCATAATCAATCTTGCGGTTTACCTGCTTAAGCAACCACTTGATACTGTTGACCGCCTGTTTTTCCTTATTCCTCACCGGCCCGACGGCATCCCAGTTTTCAGTAAAAATCTGAGACAGGGAATCCAGAATATCCCCCATACCGGCCACCCCATGCTCCAGAAACACGCCGTAGAGAAAGTAACAAATTACCCGGACATCGTAGATTTCTTCCCTGATAATTGTCTCGGCGAGGTTGGCCACCTCTTTGAAATCACCGTTTTGAATATGGGTACTCAATTCATTGAAACGCGGGTCAGTCAGGGCCAGTCCCGGGTTTTCCTGTACCGTAAACGTGTTGAGCAACAGTTGTTTATCCATGTTTATCTCCGCTTACTGTTTCCTAAGGGTATTTATATAGTATAGTTACGCCGCTTGCTGCGGCAAGTCATGGCCGGCCACAATCCGGAACCAATGATACCGGCCCTAAACGACTGACCGGATCAGCCCAGAAGATGCCCGCTGAAAATCCGTATCATTCTCACCGGGTTGTCTCCTCCCTGGATCTTGTCATAGCCCAGATATGAATTGGGCGTCAGCTTTGCCCAGGTTTCCTGGAACCGGATGACCAGCACCACCTGGATATCCACCCCAACGGTGGCAAGGACAGGAAAGATGTGGGTCTCAAGCCTGCGTCTGATCTCCTTTGGCCAGGGCACATCCCTGTTGGTTCTCTCTTCTTCGGAAAAAAGCGTAATCCTGACCCCTTGGGTAGCAATATTGGTTCTGGCACCAAAGGTGGCCGTATCTCCCAAAACTGCTTGTCCCAGAACAAATGGGTTGGTGGTGATATCCCGCCTGCTGCTGATTTTATCCACACGCAGGGTGAGCTCCGGAAAAAAAAGGGAAACAAACCAATAAAGGGAATTAACAGACTTCAAATCCAGCATTTTAATGAAGTTCATCCGGGTCTTGTCCCAATCCGGAAATAACTTGGTATTTTCCTCGGGCATAACGCTTTTTACCAATTCCTCCGTCAGGGGATGATCAAAGAAATTCAAAAACAGGTAAAAGGCGTTTACATCTATCATTCCCTTATCAATTGTTTTCTGAAAGTAACTGGGCAAGGGGGTTTGGGGGGCGAGCAAACCGAGATTCAGTGTGAGTTCCGCAATTTCCCCCGGCCATTTTCGAAACCTGATCTCCTGGATGAGCGACTTTTGGGACAATTGGGTGTTGTAGCTCCGGAACCGGATCTGGTGGTCTTCGTAACCGATATGACGCAGCAGCCGGATCAGGGAGACCAGGTCGAACCGGGTGACATTTGCCCGAATCCGGGCCTCAATGGCCAACCCCTTTTCCTTATCTGCTATATTTTTATCTTTTTGACCGGTCATTGCCGCAGGTCCCCCTGAGCCCCCAGGAAAGCCTCCAGCATGTCCTCCAGTTTCTGGATCTCCATAATTATTGCCAGGATATCTTCATCCTGGACCGGGCTTTCCCCATCGTTTTGATAGACACCGGCTAAACCCGTCTCAAGCGCCTCAAGCATGGCAGCAATTACCTTTTTACGCCGTTCGCCCTTGACGACCTTCAGGATATCCTTGGACAGGGTATTGAATGCAGTCTGGGCCCCGGTTGCCGCCATCCGCGTCTGCCAGTCTGCGCCTTCGGAGGATTTAGACTTAGAAGGCCGCTGCCATCTTTTTTCAAGTCTTTCAGGTGAAAACAGATTTTCTACTCGGTCATTCATCAGGATCGCTTTCACATTGGGGTTGTCCGCCGCAGGGGGGCATACCGGGAACCATACCCCACCCCTTTGCTAAAATCAATTAAAACCACGCCTGACGGATATTCCACGCATTGAGGCAGTGTTTCACTTTACGCTTAAGTCCTCTCCACATCACGATTCACGACATGAATCGGATTTACCGGAGCCGGTTTCCCTGCCTGTCAGGTGTCCGTTAATCACGCAATAGGTTAAGAGCAAATCCTGTGCCAATGCCGAAACAATAAAAATTCGGCCCTGTTTCCGTGTAAACAGCCAGAATAATCGACAACAAAATACACACAGGGAGATAAAAACGATGATATCGCCAATTTATTTGGCACCCGAATACGGCAAGGTATTTACCAGGGAAGGTTGAGACAATCCCTACCCGCTTTAAGACATAATTGTACCAGACTTCCTTTGATGAGCCGTTGATTCAAACAATAAGCGGTATCGGTCAAATCAGATGGCAAACGAGTGGAGCTTTTTCCAGAGGGCCTCATTTTTTGCACCGGCGTTAAATCCCTTTACCAGTGTGGATGCTTCTTTTAGTGGCACATGGAATGGATTGCCACTGGCATCCAGTGAAGGTACGATGGTTCTGGAAAGCTTGTAGTGGTCGCCGGTTTCCTTCCACCATTGCGGATGAAGGGCTTTAAATCCGTATTTATCTTCATAGTCCTGGTAATGGGTATAGATATGGTTGCCCGGGTAGTAGGAAAAGCGCTGGTACTTCACTCTCAGAAACCCGCCCTGGAGTTCAGGGATCACCCGATTATGAAAGAACGCCTTAAATTCCTCCCAGGTGTCAGCGGTCTCCCCGGGATGATCAAGGATGATATAGGAATCATGGAACACACCGGCCCTGGAAAACCCTTTTGACACACGGATAAAGTCTTCTAGATAGCTTTTCGGCTGCCGGGATTTTCCCATGATACCGAGCATGGTCTCGGAAAAATTGTCAATGCCGAGGTCCACCTTTACCTTCAGATCTGACAATAGTTGGATATCCGTATCGTCCACCAGATCCACCCGGGTTTCAAGCCAGAGATAAATATCCAGATCCTGCCGGGCCAGCTCTTTGAGGAAATCCCTTTTCCAGGTGCGGTTGAGTCCGAAGCAGGCATCAAACACGGTCACATATTTCAGGGGTAGCGTTTTACAGGCGTCGACAATACGTGAGACGGCCGTTTCAACCGGCAGGCTGGACCACTTGCGTTTATACTCCATGCAGTACCTGCAGTGGAAGGGGCAACCGGACCCCAGAAACATACCGATGGTACCCTGGCCGTCATAATAGGGGTAACTGCCATAATCAGGATCGACTTCGTAGGTGTTGGCTGGCCCGGGACTCGGCATCCCCAATGCAGAGAAGATGTTCTCAACCTCTCCTCCCACAACCCTGTCAAAGGGGGATCCCACAAAGGTAAAATCTTCCGGAACAAATGTAGGGTGATATCCGCCCACCACAATCGTGGTGTCCGGCCACTTGGCTTTGTATGCAGTCGCAAAGAAAACCGATGAGAGATAATTCAGACTTGACCAGCAGGAAATGGCCAGAATATCGGTTTCCACATCCAGGAGACGTTCAAGGGCTCTTTGTTTAAATAATTCCAGAGATGAGCCGTTCACAGGCCTTGAGAACTCGTTTTCAAGATCGATTACCTGCACATCAAAATGGGGGGCCAGATACGCGTGCATGTATACCATGTGGGGTTTAAGCGTCAGATACCGTCCCCATTCCATGGAGTAAAAATCACCGGGATATAGCAGAGTGAGCCGTTGTTTCTTCATTGGAACCCGTGGCGAATTGTTAAATTTTGTTAGATCAAAGTTAAAGTTTGTAGACTACACCTAGATCCCTTTTCACAAAAAGTCAAGAGGATTGACATATGGGAACAGATTATCCGGTGTTCTACCTGCTGACATCCTCTGTAACATACGGATTCGGACATCCTATTATGTAGACGCCATGGCTTTTAAAATATTCCCGGATATGAGATAATGCGCCTGTAATGATTTTATTGACAGCATACGCGGTGTATAATTGATATCCTTTATATCTAACCTGGCCAGAGAGGCCGGCAACATCTGCCTGGAAGAACGGACACGCCTCTCCTCCGAAGATCTCTCCTTTAAAAGTGCGAAAGACATTGTAACGGTTGCGGATCAACGCGTAGAAGCGTTTATCGTGTCTACCATAAAAGAAAGCTACCCGGACCACAGCATCCTCGGAGAAGAAACCGGGGCAACGTCCGGGAGTGCCCCCTTCAGATGGATCATTGATCCCATCGACGGGACCACATCCTTTGTTCATAACCAACCCTTCTATGGTGTGAGCATCGCCCTGGAAGAAAGCGGCAGCATCATCGCCGGTGTGGTCTATGCACCGGTATTTGACGAATTATTTGTGGCCGAAAAGGGAAATGGTGCATTCCTAAACCAAAAACCGATCCGGGTTTCCGACACCACCCGGATGGATCAGGCTGTCATGGCAACCGGTTTCGCCTGCCTCAGGGCGGGCTGGGCCGAAAATAATCTCACCTATCTGAACCGAATTGCGCCGGAATTACGGGATGTACGACGATACGGCTCAGCGGCCCTGGACCTCTGCTATACGGCCTGTGGCCGCCTGGACGGGTATTGGGAGATGAATCTCAACCTTTACGATATTGCTGCAGGTGTCCTGATCCTCCGGGAAGCCGGCGGTATTGTCAGCGATTTCAAAGGCGGGGAAGAATTTCCGCAAACGGGCCTGGCGGCAGCCCCCCCAGACCTGCACACCAAGCTTATAGATTACTTGAAGAATTGATGTATCACTGAAGGAACACATCTTTTGAACATAATTTTCAGCATAATTTTTGTTTTAAGTATTGCAGGCGGTGGGGCCTGGGGGTATATAAACAACCTGACGGTTTTCGGAATTATCCTAAGCATTACCGTAGGTGGTTTTATCGGTTCCAGTATCATCGCCATGATATTTACCTACCTGTTTTTTACAAAAAAAACAGAGGCCCCCAATGGGCCAGTACAACCGGAACACAAAGAAGACTCAAAACCGGCTAAGCAACTTAAGCCGTAACCATACGTTTGTGACTATACACTTATGAATATACAATGGTACCCAGGCCATATGCTGGACACCAAAAACCAGCTGAAACAATCCATTTCCAAGGTGGACGCCATCCTGGAAGTTCTTGACGCCAGACTGCCGGTCGCCAGCGGTAACCCCTTTGTCAACAAGCTGGGCAATGACAAAGCCCGACTCAAAGTGTTGAACAAGACCGACCTTGCCGATCCCGACGTGACCCGTGCCTGGCTGGACTATTTTTCACAAGACCTGGGAATCCCTGCCGTGGCCATCAGCGGTACCGTGGCTGGAGAGGCTGGTAAAGCCCTTGACACCTGCGTATCCCAGGTGCAACGAAACCGGGCCAGAAAAGTCAAGGTCATGGTGGTGGGTATCCCCAACACGGGCAAATCCACCATCCTGAACAGCCTTGCCGGAAAAAAAGTGGCCAAAACCGGCAATGTACCGGCAGTGACCCGGCATCAACAGCGGACCAGCCTGAAAAACAACATTGATATCTACGACACACCGGGTATCCTCTGGCCGGTCATCGAGCCCAGGGAAAGGGCCCTGGCACTGGCTGTGTCCGGAGCGATTTCAGATACAGCTGTTGACTACCACGAACTGGCTTTTTTTGCCGCCACCCTGATGATCGAACGCTACCCGGATCTTCTTCTGGCCCGTTACAATTTCCTGGAGGAACAGGACATCAGCCAATTAGACCCCTCACAATTCATTGACATTGTGGGCAGGGCAAGGGGCTGCCTGAAAAAGGGCGGCATTATTGACTATCAAAAGGCGTCGGAATTGATAATCAGAGATCTGAGGTCCGGCAGAATCGGCCGGATCTCCTATGAAACCCCGGAGGATATTGAAGCAGCCAATGAAACCGATGAAAACAAATAACCACAGGTACCTGCCGGGACTTCTCGTTCTTGTACTGGCCTGCCTCGCTTTTGCCGGCAGTGCAGCGGCAGCCCTAACCCCACTGGCACCGCTTCGGGAATACTCCCAGCAAAGTATCACCATTGTAAGGGCACTGGAACAGGCCCATTTCACAGGCAAAAAACTGGATGCCGACATGGCATCCCAGGTATTTGACCGCTATGTCAAACACCTGGACCCTGCAAAGCACCTGCTGACCCAGGCGGATCTGGATGAATTCGAACCCTTCAGATACCTGGCTCACCGGTCCGTAAAGCGGGGAGACCTTGGTCCTGCCTATGAAATTTTCAACCGGTACCAAGCGCGCTCCCAACAGCGCCTGACCTATATTCTGGACCTGATCAAAGGCTGGGAGACAGACCTTGATCTATCCATTGATGACACCATCACCATCGACCACGAGAAACGCCGTTATCTTCCGGATACCCAGGGCCTGTTTCCCCTGTGGAAAAAGGAACTGAAAAACCATATCATCACCCTGAAACTGGACGGCCTTGAAAACGAAAAAATCACGGAAACTTTAGAGAAGATATACAGCAACCGTATGGCCCGATTGTCCCAGACACATGCCAGGGACGTATTCCAACTCTTCATGAACAGTGTTGCCTATTGTTTTGATCCCCATACCCAGTATTTCCCACCGCGGGCATCCGAAGATTTTGATATCCATATGAGCCTGTCCCTGGAGGGAATCGGTGCCGTACTACAGAATGAATACGAATATACAAAGGTTGTCCGGCTGATCCCCAAAGGCCCTGCAGACAAATCCCACAAGCTTATGCCCGGGGATAAGATTATCGGCGTGGGACAGGGAAAGGACGGAGAAATCAAGGACACCATCGGTCAGCGTATCGACGATGTGGTCAAGCTGATCCGTGGCCCCAAAGACACCTATGTCCGTCTGAAGATCATCCCTGCAAAAAAAGCCAATATCACCAACACCATCGCCATCAAACGGGATAAGGTGAAACTTGAGGAGCAGTCCGCTAAAAAAGAGGTGGTCACCGTACCCGGTGAAGACGGTAAAAACTATAAGATCGGTATCATTGAAATCCCCAACTTTTACATCGATTTTGCCGCATACCACCGGGGGGATAAGAATTACAAGAGCACCAGCAGGGATGTGGTCAAGCTCCTTGCCGAACTGAAAGAAGAAAAAATTGACGGCCTCATCGTTGACCTGAGAGACAACGGGGGCGGATCCCTTAAAGAGGCAAATGACCTCACCGGTCTTTTTCTGAAATCCGGGCCCACGGTGCAGATTAAAACCAAACACCGGATCTCAAGGCTTTACGACCAGGATCCCTCCATTGCCTATACCGGCCCCCTGGTGGTGATGATGAACCGGATGAGCGCTTCGGCTTCTGAAATATTCGCCGGGGCCATCAGGGACTACAACCGGGGCGTGGTTGTCGGTACCCGGAGTTTCGGCAAGGGAACGGTGCAGGAACTCAAACCCCTGGGTGACGGACGGCTGAAACTTACCTCTGCCAAATTCTACAGGGTCTCCGGCAAGAGCACCCAGCATAAAGGGGTGGAGCCGGATATCTGGCTGCCCAAGCTGTACAAGGTGGAAGAGACCGGTGAAAGCGCCCTTGACGGTGCCCTGCTCTGGGATCGTATTTCCAGCACCCGCTACCTGTCCTACCGTCCGCTGGACCCGCTTTTCCCTTCTCTGATCCAAGGGTATACCACACGGTCTGAAAAGGCGCCGGATATGATCTATCTGAAAAAACGGATCGATATGGCCAATACCATCAGCCAGTTGAATGCACTTCCCTTAAGTCTTGACGCCCGTAAGCAGATGAACCGGGACCATGAAACCCGTGAACTTGCCCTTGAAAACGAGTATCGCGAAAGCAAAGGGGAAGAACCGCTGAAGACCCTGGATGATGCCGATCCGAAAATTAAAGAATTTAAGAAAATCCTGCTGGAACAGACCCAATACCTGACCGCTGACCTCATCAGCGTAAGCAGAAAGTTGGGCTACACCTGGTAGGCGAACCTGATCAATACATTATAGACTAAGGAGAACACCCCATGGCAAGAGCCAGTGCAAGACATATTCTCGTGGACAGCGAAGATTTTTGCAAGGAACTGATTGAAAAGATAAACAATGGCGCCGATTTCGAAGAATTGGCCAAAGCCCATTCAAAGTGCCCGTCAGGGGCCAGGGGCGGTGACCTGGGTCAGTTCGGCCCCGGCCAGATGGTTCCCGAGTTTGATACCGTTGTCTTCAACGAAAGTGTGGGCGTCGCCCACGGCCCTGTCAAAACCGACTTCGGATTTCATATTGTAGAAATCACAGAACGCACCGATTAAGCCTGCCACCCCTTGTCCGCAAGGCAAGGGGTGGTCAACACCCGTCAAGACTGTCAAGACTCCTGTGAATGCCACGGTAAAAAGGATAATCCTATACCTTACAGCATCAATCATTGCCCTGGTGCTGACGGCGCCCTTTTACCTGGAATCCCTGATCAACTCCGGTCTTCTTAAGGCAAAACTTTCCGCCGAACTGGAAAACAGGACAGGGGTGTTCATTGACCCGGAAACCATTGAATTTAAAATATTTCCCCTCCCGGGTCTTCAGCTTCTCGATTTCGACCATGCGTTCAACCCGCAGTTCCGCCTGAGTGTCGAACGCACCGAAGTTGACCTGGCCCTTTTAAAGCTGTTCAGTGGTCAGATTGCCGTTGACAAAATCCGGATCACGGCCCCTAGGCTCACCTATACCCCCCTCTCGGATGCCCCGGACATGGGTGATTTTGAATTTAAAATCCCCGAAGATGCCGTAAATGAGCTCTTTGCTCTGTTCCCCGACAGCCAGGACACCCTTGAACTTGAGGTGATCCAGGCAAGAACCGACTTTTTTAAAACCATGGATGCCCAATTCCTGGTCTACCGGGATAACAGGGCAGTCATATTTAAGGCCCGCACGGACGGAATAGATATCACCCATGGTCAGATCCCGGCTTTTGATCAAAGCACGGGAGACAGGATTCAAACCCTTAAAATCCAACAGGCGTTCCTCGACCTTAAACTGGATAACACCAACACCTTGTCCGGAAGCCTCCGACTGACGTCCCCCAAAGCCGGCATGACAGATCTATCCGGAAATTTGCTGGCTGCAGACCGCATGGAACTGGATTTCTCACTGTCCAGAGACAGGATATCCGCCACCCTCCCGCCAGTGAACGTTTCCTATCCCGGTGCTGCCATCGGTGTTGATTTTCAATACGATGTACAAAACAACCGGCCAACCCTTTCCTTCACCGGAAAAAACATTGATATCGGCCAGGCCAGAGAGGTCTGCCTGCCGATTTTAGGCGGGTATCCGGTTGTTGATGAACTTTTCGATATCCTGAGAGCCGGGACGGCCGGAGACATCAGCGTCAGTTTTTCCGCAGATTCCCTTGCCGAGCTTTTCCTTACTGAAAACCTCTTGCTCAAGGGATCGGCCACCGGAGCGACAGTTCATATCCCCGAAGTGCCCCTGATTGCAAAAGAAGCTTCGGGCAGAGCCACCATGAAAAACGGTGTTCTGAGTATTGATGTCCAAAAGGCGCAGGTAGATACTGCCACCGTTACCTCAGGACAACTGGATGTCGACCTGCGGAAGGACGAAAACCTCATTTTCGAAGGGAAGTTCAGCCTGGATGTCAACATGGAACAACTTCCCGCAACGCTGATATCGCTGCTCCCCGGCACCACTCTGGCACAAGAGCTGGCAAGGATTACCAAAATTTCCGGCCGGGCCGATGCGGAGCTGGGGCTCAGAATGACCATGGATCAATCCATACCGGATGTGGAAGTAAAGGCGGATAACCTGGACATCCTCGGCCTGTATAACCGCGTCCCCTTGCCCATTTCAATACAGGGAGGACAGTTTTCCTACAAGGCGGATGTCGTCACCCTCCAGGAGACCGGCGTTAAACTCTCCGATGCTGCAAATATAACAGGGTTGAGCGGTTCCGTAGATTTCACCTCAGACCCCGTGCTTCACATCGGACAGGCTGCGGCCGATATTTCTCTTGGCCCCCTGCTCCCATGGATGGCTGCCAATCCGCCGGTGATGTCGCTTCTGTCACCGGCCGTAAACCTGAAAGGTGCGCTCCGTGTGGACAGTATCACCCTTGACGGTCCCATGTTTCATCCGGAAAAGTGGACATTTGAGATTCAGGGCAGCGGGAGTGATGTGGATGTCGGATTCACCGATAAAACATTCGCAGTACGCAAGGTTTCCGGCGGGTACAAGGTGAATGAACGCCGGGTTGACGTTTCCGGACTTGATGCCACTGTCACGGATTTATCCTGGCTGGAGGCCAGTGTATCACCGGATTATCTCAACAGCATCCGCCTGCCGCTTCAGGTCATCGAATGCGGGATTGTGGAAAAAGAGGGCAAGGACTTTGTCCATGGTAAAATCGTCACCCCTGCGGGCCCGCTGCTATCTTTTGATCTCAACGGGGAACAAATTTCGGACATGTCATTAACCCTGGTGGTACTTGAAGATCCCGGTCTTACCAATGTGATGGTCATTCCCAATCCGGACCATGACAAACCCATGATCAGTTTTGAAGGCAAGCTCAATACACTTACCCTGGAAAAGCTTCTGGTTCAGGGCTCGCCCCTATACAGGAAGTTGATGTCCTTTACTGCAGGCGACCCCATTTCCGTGACCACCGATGCTTTTTCCCAGGTCCATTTGAATACGGAGCGTCTTAACCTGGATGCGGTTTTGTCTAAGCAGGAGGACGAAGATAACGGCCCGAGCCGCCCGCTTCTTGCCCAGAAGGCGATGTTTTTAAAGGCAGATTCTCTGATTTTCAAGTCACGGGAATTTAAAGACGTGGACAGTAAAATATCCTTTAGTCCGGATAAAACACGGATTCGGGTTCTGCATGCGGAGTTATGCGATCTGATTGCCGGCGGATATACGGATATCTTCCACGGTACCGATATTCCCAGGATCGTGACGGAGTTTAAAATAAACTCACAGCAACGCAAGGATATCTCAAAGGTTCTGGGGTGTCTGTTCAACACGGAAAGCCTCATTGAAGGCAGTTATAAACTGGACAGTAAGCTTACCGGCAGTGCTGATGCCAACCTGATTTCTGCCAGACAAAACGGCTCCTTGCGATTTGAAGCCAAAGACGGAAGAATATACAAGGCCACCCTGTTGTCAAGGGTCCTGTCCGTGATCAATGTTTTCAGCGAAACCGATATCCGTCAGAAAGGCTTCGGTTATAAACGCTTTACCGTCAACGCAGACATTAAGGACAGTGTCATCCATGTGGAGAGGGCATATATTGACGCCGACAACATGGCGATCATTGCCAGCGGATGGATGGATCCCGTGAATGACAGTCTGGATATGACCTTTCTGGTGGCACCCCTTAAAACCGTTGACACCATCATTCAGAATATTCCGCTGGTCAACACCATTCTCAGCGGTCGTCTGATTTCCTTTCCTGCGAAAGCCACCGGAAAATTATCCGACCCCACGGTTATCCCCCTGCACCCGTCGGCAGTAGGAAAAGGATTACTGAACCTTTTCGGAGATATTATCAAGGCCCCGGTCAGACTCTTTCAGGAAAAAGATACCCAATGACACCATCTGATCGTTTTACGACAACATTTGCCCTGCCCTACTCCGCCATTAATGCCAACGGGCGGATCAAGGCAGACTGGCTGTTGAACCTGTTTCAGGACGCTGCATCACACCAGTGCCGGCAGTTCGGTATTTCAGGGTTTGATATGGCAAAGAAGGGGTTGAAATGGGTGGTCTCCCAGTATGATATCCGCATTCACGACCACGCCCCCTGGCTGTCGGAACTGAGTCTGTCCACATGGCGGGCCCCCTGGAAAAACCTGTACGAAGTCCGCAGATTTGAAGTCACCGGCGGCGGACAACCGTTGATTTCCGCCACCGGTATCTGGATATTGATTAAAGCGGCAAACGGAAAACCGGTCCGTCTTTCCTCTCACCTGCCTGAACACCTGATGCAGATACAGGCAAAAGCGCCTGAGCGGCTTAGAATTCATGCCCCTCTTACGGATTTCCATCACGAAACCCCCATCCAGGTGCGCTTTTTGGATATAGACCTGAATCAGCATGTGAACAACCGGGAATTTCTGCGCTGGGCCGTGGAGTCCCTGCCCGAACCCCATTGTTTTTCATTTACCCCGGTTCGGTGCAAAATTGTCTATCTCAAAGAAAGCCTGTTCGGTCAGCACCTGGTAAGCCGGGTGAGGATGACCTTTACAGAGACTGGCCTTGAGACCGAGCATGCCATCGTAAATCCCGAAGAACAACTGGAGCTGGCCCGGATATCCATTTCCTGGGCCAGTCTCACTGAAAGTAACACCCGTCACACCTATGGTATCTGAATTGACACCTGAATTTTCAAGGGCCTACACCATTGCCCTCAAATACCTCGGCAGAAGGGCCAGGTCAGTCAGAGAAATGGCCATCTATCTCAAGGGAAAACATATCTGTGAGGAAGTCACCGAAAAGGTATTGGCCCGTCTTTTGGATGCCGGCTACCTGAATGATACAGAGTTTGCCCGCCAGTTCATTGAATCCAGAACCCGCACCAAGCCGAAGTCCACCTATGCCTTGAAATATGAACTCAGGCAAAAAGGGATATCCTCCGCCATATCCGAACCGCTTCTGGACAAATATAATGACGAAGACCTGGCCTGCCGTGCTGCGGCATCAAAACAGGGATTCTGGCAGCACCTGGATGATGAAACACGCCGTAAAAAATTGATGAACCACCTCAGGTACAGGGGATTTGATCATCACACCTGCCTGACGGCCTGGGCCTATTTCAAGCACCTGGATGATACGGACTGAAACGCTGACACACAACAGCCCGGAAAAAATGCTGTCCATTTCCCATCCCCTTTTAAGGAGATATTTTTCCCATATCATTACATATTTTTCTCAATATCATTTCATTTTGCCTCCCCATCCTCCGAAGCAAACCACATTCGGTCTTTCAAATGCCCCACAGATCAGGATATTACAAACTTCTCTTCTAATTTCTTGGCAAACAAGATTTAGTGGCATGCATAATGCACATTTAAACGCCTTAAATAACCAAGTGCACACCAAATTATCACCGGCACTCACAGGTGGAGAGGGGAATGAATCTATGGTCGGCAGGAAAAGAACAGTCGAAAGACGGAAGAACAAAAGATACAAAGCGGTTGAAGGCGCCTACGCCGCCATCAGCCCCAATTCCCATAAACTTGGCCAGATCATAGACATCAGCATGGGTGGCCTCTCTTTTAAATATATTGATACCTCAGGCGGCAGAGCCGAAGCCGATCCCATGGATGAAGAGGCTATTTTTCTGAGCAGCATGGGATATTACGTTGGTGATCTTCCCTTCAAAATCGTTGCGGATTATGAAGTGACCAACGCCCCCTCATTCAGTTCCATGAAGGTCAGGAAACGTCACCTTCAATTTACGGATCTCACATTTAAACAATTGTTTGATCTGGACTACTACCTGAGGAACAATGTATCCGAGCAGGTGGAACCGCTCCCCGATCAGTATAAATCCTGAT
>JAKSBB010000718.1 GCA_022361315.1 Desulfobacterales bacterium | reverse complement strand
TTCAGAAAAGATAGTGGGAATAAGGCTGGGGTGTCAATACAAAATGTGTAAACAAGTATATTGCTGTATTCAGGACCTATCTTCATGATTAAAAAACAAAAAAGGTTTTGACCCTTCAAAACGGCCAAAACCCTTGTCCTTCTTTGGTCGGGATGAGAGGATTTGAACCTCCGACCCCCTCGTCCCGAACGAGGTGCTCTACCAGGCTGAGCCACATCCCGACGCAGAAGACGTTATTAGATATACCAATTTAATTCAAATGTCAAACCAGAAAGGCTTTCGAATTAAAAAATGTTTTCCTTTATCATTGTGGCCTCACGGCCCGGTCCCACAGATACGATTTTGATGGGGACGCCTGCCAGTTCCTCGACTCTTTCAAGGTAAGCTTTTGCCTTTTCCGGCATCTTGTCGTAATCCGTAATACCGGACGTGTCCTCTTTCCAGCCCGGATGGGTTTCATAGACCGGTGTACAATTTTCCAGCGCCTTGATCTCAGGCGGAAAATGTTCAATGGTCTTGCCTTCGTATTCGTAGGCGGTACAGATCTTGATCTCATCCAGATCATCCAGAACATCAAGTTTGGTAATGGCCATACCGGTGAGGCTGTTCAGCCGGGCGGCATTTTCCAGAACCACCATATCCAGCCAGCCGCAGCGCCGCTTCCGGCCGGTGGTGGCGCCGAATTCCGCGCCGGTCTTCTGGATCTTGTCGCCGATCTCATCAAAGAGTTCGGTGGGGAAGGGGCCTGCACCCACTCTTGTGGTGTATGCTTTAACAATGCCGATGATCTCATCCAGCTTGCCGGGTCCCACGCCGGAACCGTTGGCAGCGTTTCCGGAAACGGTGGAGGAAGAGGTAACAAACGGGTAGGTACCGTGTTCGATATCCAGATGGGTACCCTGGGCACCTTCGAACAGCACGGCTTTGCCCTGCTTCATGCTTTGGTCAAGTGTTACGGATACGTCAGCAATGTAGGGCAGGAGACGCTCACGAATGCCCATGAACTGATCGATCACCATGGCGGGATCCATGGTTTCTGTTTTGAAGTATTGTTCCAGGTAGAAGTTCTTCTCCTCCATGAGGGTGGTTACTTTTTCCTTGAACAGGTCCAGGTCCAGAAGGTCGGCAAAGCGGACACCCCTGCGGGTGGCCTTGTCTTCGTAGCAGGGGCCGATGCCTCTGCCGGTGGTGCCGATCTTGTTTTTCCCTTTCTTTTCTTCCCTGGCTTTGTCAATGGCCTGATGATAGGGCATGATAATGTGGGCCCGGTTGCTGATCTGGAGCATGTCCGGGGATACATCTATATTATTGTCAGTCAGGTAGTCGATTTCATCCAGAAGGACAAAGGGGTCCACCACCACACCGTTTCCGATGAAGCATTTTTTCTGCTGAATGATTCCGGAGGGAATCAGGTGGCTGATAATCTCTTTACCGTTTACCACCATGGTATGGCCGGCATTATTTCCACCCTGGAACCGGACGACGCAGTCCGCATGCTCGCTGAGCAGATCAACAATTTTTCCTTTTCCTTCATCCCCCCACTGGGTTCCGACAACAACTGTATTAGTCACGATGTCTCCTTTTTTTCCTGAAAAAGTTCTTAATCAGGAGGCTTGATTCCTCTTTTAGTATGCCTGACACAATTTCAGGGCTATGGTTTAACCGATGATCGGATGCCATCTCGTAGAGGGAAACCGCAGCTCCCCATTTCGGATCAGGTGCGCCAAATACAACTCGGTTGATTCTGGCATGGATGATGGCACCCATACACATGATACAGGGTTCAATGGTCACATAAAGGCAGGTCTTGGTCAGGCGGTAATTGTTCAGGATGTCTGCTGCCATGCGTATGGCGTTGATTTCTGCATGACTTGTGGGATCGTTGGTTGATATGGGGCGGTTAAACCCCCGGCCGATCACCTGATGGTTTTCATCCACAATGACAGCCCCCACCGGGACTTCATCTATCTTCTCTGCTTTTTGTGCCTCCCTAATGGCAAGCATCATGTAATCGTCATCATTCATCTTCCAACGTTCCTTTATATAAGCCTTTTTCCGGAAGGTCAAATCATTTAAACACCCATTCCGTGAAAAAAAATGAAAAAATAAAGGGCTTCCCGATTGAAATTCTGCTAAAGTGTTATACGTTTATTTGCAAACGTTAATAAATGCCTGGGGAAGGATAGCAGATGAGTTTTGTTCGGTCCGGCCTTGACCGCAGAGGAAACATCAACCGTCGGCAGATGAGTATTGACCCACCCGTCGAAAGACGTCTCGGAGAGCGGCGGGAACAAAGAGAACGCCGGCAGGGGTGGGTCCGTTGCTCGGAATGGAGTTCCATAGATCTTTCCCTGAGAAATCAATACTTCTGGAATATTCTCAGCTAAAAGTTACTTCCGAATCAAAAAAAAGATAAAAACTTCTTGAACTCTGCAATCAGAGCTGCTATATATGCCTGGTTGTTTGGGCGCCCGTAGCTCAGCTGGATAGAGTACTTGACTACGAATCAAGGGGTCGCGTGTTCGAATCGCGCCGGGCGCGCCACAAACAAAGAGGCTTTCAGCGGTTTTGCTGCGAGCTTTTTTTGTTTAGTCTTGCGTTTTGGTCTTGCGCTTTTCGAATCTAAGTACATTGCCGCCTCCGGTTAACATGGAATCCAGCTTACTTACCGCGTCCTGATTCGTCCCTCTTATTAAATGTAAATAAATTTCCGTTGTCCTGAAATTTGAATGGCCTAAAAGTTCCTGTATGGTTTTGGGATCAACCCCTTCTTTCATCATCTGTGATGCACCGAAGTGCCGCAGGGGATGAAACCGGAAATACTTAACCCCGGCTTTGTCGCACAGGCTTTTCATGATCCGGTTCCTGCGCTGGTAAGGACCGGTCACCCATTCCCCGGCTTTTTTGCTCCAATACCGGTGCCAGAAAACCCATTGGGTGGGGTTGCCTTTCCGGCGCCGGTCCAGGACATCCCGCAGGGTACTGCATATCGGTATCGTCCTGGGCACCAGGTTGCCGCCCCGGGATTTCCGGGTGTAAAGCTGCAGGGAGTTGTTTTCGAAATCCACATCTTTCCATTCCAGCCGGTTTATCTCCGACATCCGTCCCAGGGTCAGGGCGATTGTCCACAGATAATCCCGGACCTCCCCCCGGGCCGCCATGATCACCCGGATCACATCTTCTTTG
>JAKSBB010000832.1 GCA_022361315.1 Desulfobacterales bacterium | reverse complement strand
TGGTGAAATCCGTTACCGGTCCCATCCTGATGTCCCCGATCTGATCCCGCAGGCTTGTTTCAAAGTCCGGCCAGAGGGATTCGGGCAGGTAGAGGCGGGAACAGGCCGAACATTTCTGTCCCTGGTACTCAAAGGCCCCCCGGACAGCCGCAGTGGCGGCCTGGGAGACATCGGCCGAGGGATGAACAAAGATGTAATCCTTGCCGCCGGTTTCTCCGACAATACGGGGATAGGACTTATAGGTATCGATGTTTTCACCGGTTTTCTGCCACAGGGTCTGGAAGACGCCTGTGGATCCGGTGAAATGGATTCCCGCCAGATCCCTGTGGGAAAGAAGGATGTTCCCGATCTGGGAACCGCGGCCCGGGATAAAATTGATCACGCCGTCAGGCAGCCCGGCTTCCCTGAAGATCTCCATGATGAAGTAACCGGAGAGAACGGCGGTGGATGCCGGTTTCCAGACCACGGTGTTGCCCATCATGGCAGGGGCGGAACTGAGATTGCCCGCGATGGCGGTGAAATTAAAGGGGCTCAGGGCAAAAACAAACCCCTCAAGAGGACGGTATTCCGTACGGTTCCAGATGCCGCGGTCGGACCGGGGCTGGCCGGTGTAGATTTCTTCCATGAACTTCACGTTGAACCGGAGGAAATCCGCAAGCTCACAGGTGCTGTCGATTTCTGCCTGGAAGGCGTTTTTGGACTGTCCCAGCATGGTGGCGGCGTTGATCTTTGCCGTATATTTCTGGGACATCAGATCGGCGGCTTTCAGAAAAATGGCCGCCCGTTCCTGCCAGTCCATGGCCTCCCAGGAAGGTTTGGCCGCCATGGCCGCGTCAATGGCCGCATGAATTTCTTCCTCTCCTGCCATGTGGAAGGACCCCAGTTTCTTTGCGTGATCATGGGGGCAGACAATGTCATGCACATTGCCCGTGCGAACGGCCTCTCCGTTGATAATTACCGGTACGTCCACCGAATCCTTGAGCTGGCGATCCAGCTCTGCCTTGAGGGCGGCACGTTCCGGGCTGCCCGGTGCATAGGCTTTCACCGTTTCATTGTAGGGAACGGGTAATGTATATACGCTGTTCGTCATTGTTATCCTCGCTGATTACTTCTCGCTGATATTAAATTCAATTCCCTGGGCCAGGGGGAGTTCCCTGCCCCAGTTAATGGTATTGGTCTGTCGTCTCATGTAAATCTTCCAGGCATCCGAACCGGATTCCCGGCCGCCGCCGGTTTCCTTTTCACCGCCGAAGGCCCCGCCGATCTCCGCACCGGATGTCCCGATATTCACGTTGGCAATGCCGCAGTCCGATCCCCTGTGGGAGAGAAAGCCTTCCTGGTATTGCATAGAGCCGGTGAATATGGCCGAGGACAGTCCCTGGGGCACCCCGTTGTGCAGGTCTATGGCCTGGTCAAAGCTGTCATATTCGATAATGTAAAGAATGGGGGCAAAGGTCTCTTCCTGAACGATGGGGTAATGATTTTCCGCCGCCACAACTGCCGGAACGACATAGCTGCCGCCTTCCAGGCCATTCACTTTAGCCCTGCCGCCGCCGTAAAGGATCTCTCCCCCCTGGGCCACTGCGGCCTCAAGTGCCCGGTTCATGGCTTCGGCAGCCCCTTCGTCAATGAGGGGCCCCATGAGGGTGGCATCATCCAGCGGGTTGCCGATTTTCACCTGCTTGTAGGCGGCCACCAGACGTTTGACAAAGGTGTCTCTCACCGAGGACTGAACAATGATCCGCCGGGTGGAGGTACACCGCTGACCGGCTGTGCCCACAGCACCGAACAGGGTAGCGCGGATGGCCATGTCCATATCTGCATCTTCGGTAACGATGATGGCGTTGTTCCCCCCCAGCTCCAGCAGGCTCCGTCCCAGACGGCCGCCCACAACTTCCCCCACATGTTTGCCCATGGCCGTGCTGCCGGTGGCGGAGATGAGCGGAATACGCGGATCGTGGAGCATAGGTTCACCCACATCGTTCCGGGAGCCGATGACCATGTTAAAGATACCGTCCGCCCCGAATTTATCCACCACCGGAGCGATAATATTCTGGATGGCAATGGCGGTGAGCGGTGTTTTGGAACTGGGCTTGAACATATTGGCATCCCCGCAGACGCCTGCAATGAGGGCATTCCAGGACCAGACTGCCGCAGGGAAGTTAAAGGCGGTGATGATCCCCACAATTCCCAAGGGATGCCACTGCTCGTACATCCGGTGTTCAGGGCGTTCTGAATGCATGGTCAGGCCGTAAAGCTGGCGGCTCAACCCCACGGCAAAGTCTGCGATGTCTATCATCTCCTGAACTTCCCCCTTACCTTCAGCCAGGATCTTACCGGCTTCAAGCGAAATCAGGGCACCCAGGGCATCTTTCTTTTCCCGGAGCGCATTACCGATTTCCCGGACCATCTCCCCCCGTTTTGGTGCCGGCATCATCCGATAGGTTTTGAAGGCCTCTTCGGCACGCTGCATCAGTGTCTCGTAATCCTCCCGCCGGGCCATACGGATTTTAGCCAGGGGCTGACCGTTAATGGGGGAATAGCTCACCAGTTCAGGCCCTTCCGTATCGATCCATCCCGTACTGCTGCCGGAGGTGGCACCTGGGTTTGCCCCGTCTTCCATGGGTGTAATCCCGAGGGTATTCAGAATATGAGTTATGGTGCCCTGTTCCAGACCGTTTTTCATGATTCGCCTCCTTTGCAGGTGTTTGGATGATAGATACTTGTAATATAACCATGGGAATGCTAAAGTAAAATTCATAGTATTCATCAGAATCATGAATTTGGATCATGTTTCCTATGGACCTGTATCACCTGAAAACCTTTTTTACCCTGGCAAAAGTGAAAAACTTCACCCGGGCGGCAGAGCGCCTTTTTGTCACCCAGTCCGCCGTAAGCCATGCCATCAAGAAACTGGAAGCCTCTGTGGACACCCCCCTGATTGTCCGGCAGGGCAAAGTGCTGGACCTGACCCCTGCCGGGCACGCCCTCTACCGCTCCTGTGAAAAAATTTTTTACGAAATCGAGCGGGCGGACCAGGAAGTCTCCCGGTACAGACATGAAGCCAGGGTAAGAATACGGCTGGGCAGCCCGGTGGAGTTCGGCACCACCATTCTCATCAACCACATCCGTGATTTTCTTGATGCACATCCGGACATTCATCTGGACTTTTTCTTCTCCCACCACCTGGAAAAACCCCTTGCCCGGGACGAGGTGGACCTGATCGTCGACTGCCTGCCGCACACCCTGCCCAATCTGGAGACCTTCTATCTTTTCCAGGAGCAGTACGTCACCATTGCCTCCCCCGCTTTTCTCAAAGAGCACCGGATAAAAACCCTGGAAGACCTTGCAGGGACCAACATCCTTTCCAGTGACAAGCAGCTTGCCTGGTGGCGGAACTTCATCACCGCCATCCCCGAAGATAAACAGGCCTGCCTGAAACAGGTGGTTCAGATCAATCACATCCGGGGCATCATCAACGGCGCCATCGCAGGACTGGGCATCGGGTTCGTCCCCAAATACACAGTGATCCGGGAGCTGAATGAAAAGGTATTGGTGGATCCCTTTCCGGGCATCCAGCCCGGTGCAGACCACTTCAACATCTTCATCAAGAAAGAAAAACTGGCCTTTGAAAAGAACAAGGCCCTGATCAAGTATCTCACCCGGCTCAAGCCCTCGGAATTCGGGGCATAATAAAAGCGTTGATCACTTTGATAAACCGTGGCAGAATAGCGCCTGGGTTATAGGCGGGTATTGTTTTGGGGCTTGGGATGTCATGAATCGACTGCTTTTTGTGGATGATGAGGCGCATTATCTCAAAGGGGTGGAGCGGATGCTGCACCACCGGCGGGATGAATGGCGCCTTTGCTTTGCCGAAAGCGTGGATGAGGCGGTGGCAAAGATCAACGCCTTTGACATTGATGTCATCGTCACCGACGTCAATATGCCCGGCAAATCCGGATTCGATCTCCTGGAAATCCTTCAGGAAGCCGACCATACAAGCACCATCCCCGTCATCGTACTGACCGGCGACGCAGACACCAACCTCAAGCGACGGGCCCTGGAGTTCGGTGCCACAGACCTGCTGAACAAACCCATCAACCCCGAAGACCTGGTGGCCAGACTGATTTCCGCCCTGCGCCTTAAATCCTATGAGGATGAAATGCGGCGCCAGAACGCCACCCTGGAGGCCAAAGTAAAAAAGCGGACCCGGGAGCTGGAATTTCTCCACCACGATCTGGTGTGGCGCCTGGCCAAGGCCGGGGAACTCAGGGACGAAGAAACCGGTGACCATGTCATGCGGGTCAGCCATATCAGCCGCCTGATCGCCCAGGCATTAGGCCTGCCCGATCCGGAAATCGAAATGATCTTCCTTACCGCCTCCCTCCACGATCTGGGGAAAATAGGCATCCCCGACGGCATCCTTCTCAAGCAGGGCAGGCTCACTCCCGGCGAAATGGAAATCATGAAACACCATTGCAAGATCGGTGCGGATATCCTCCTGATGAAACCCAGAGGGATGGAAGAGTTTTATGCCCTGAAAACCCAGACCCCGCCGGAACTGAAAATGGGAGCGGAGGTCAGGGAGTACGCCGCCACAATTGCCATGTCCCACCACGAACGCTGGGACGGAGAGGGCTACCCCCGGGGGCTCTCGGGAGAAGCCATCCCCCTGCCCGGACGCATCGTGGCCTATGCAGACGTATACGACGCCCTGCGGTCCGAACGGTCCTATAAGCAGGCCTTTTCCCCGGAAGCCGCCTGGCAGGAACTGGAAGAGAGTGCCGGCTCTCACCTGGACCCCAATATTTTCAGGGCCATCCGCCATCTGCGCCCGGCCTTCGAAGCCATCCGCGACACGTATAACGAATAAGAATAAACCATGTGGAAATTTGAAGATATCAACCAGGGAATGCTGGGAGACCGGCGGGTTTACAATGCCGTCCTCTCCTATATCCGGGAAAAAAATATAAACTTTATTGTGACCCGGGGTAAATGCACCAACCAGCGCCAGGACACCCTGGCCCCCGGAGAACTGGAAACATTACTGAAAGAATTTTCAGCCTGTAGTTTCTGCCGGGTCTCCTTCCCGGGTGACAAACCGTCACCACCGTTTCTGGCTGCGGAAACAGATCCGGCAACAGGTGCAGGCCGGGTGATGTTTCTTATGGATCTTACCCAAGAGGCAGAAGGGGGAAAGGCAAGCAAGTTTTACTCAAAAATTCTGGGGGCCTTTGCCACACAGATTTTTGCCGCATGCCCTGATATGAATGAACTCTGGTTTCCCTTTGAACTGGAGGATACGGTGGGACGGGGGCTGACCCTTATTGCCCGTGGATCGGGCACGACTATCGTCAAAGCGCAGCCCCTGACTTAACTCAATTTATTTTCTCACCTTTCAGGGACCGGTAATATTTTCTTTCATACCAGATCCGGGTTTTGGGATCAAAGGTTGCTTCCCGCTCGTGGATCAGACGGGCACACCCATCCTCCCAGGCCCCGCAGGCCATCACCACGGTATCCCCGAGGTTAAATTTACGGTTACAGGCCTCACAGCCTTTCTCATTGTGGGTGTTCAGTATATTCAGATCCACAACACGGGCGGTTTCATGATCCATTACAAAGGGGTCCATGTTGTCCTCCTTTTTCAGAAAAGGCCCGGTAAACCGGGCCTCTTGTCGCTGGGATTTTAGGAAATCATACACGCCCGATGGCGCTGGCCGCTTTTTTTAGCCGCCCACTTATAACAAAGGGAGCGTTCTTCCAGACTGGTGGTGCCATAGTCACATTCGTAAAGTTCTTTGACCAGACGTTCTTTTTCCTTGAGACAGCATTCCCTGGCATTGATGCTTACTGATTTTACCATATATCACCTCCTGCGGATGGTGGATTTCCGCAAGCTTGGGGTCTTATACAACCGGTTGTAGCACCGGGGTGTTAATCACAAGTATAATACCGACATCACTTTTTTTCAAGGCATCAACTTTGTTAGGAAATGCAAAAAGTTGTAAATTTACAACGGGATACGATCTCCAGGCATAGGCACCAAGGCACTCAATCCCCTTTCATTCAGCCGCCGGGCAAGGGCGTCACTCTGGGAAGCTTCCCCGTGAACCACGGCCACCTGCTTCACCCTGAGGTTGGATTCGGTGATGACACGCATGAGTTCATGGCGGTCACCATGGGCACTGAAGCCCCCGATTTTTTCCACACCGGCGCGCAGGGGATAAGATTTCCCAAGAATTTTAACTTCCGGGGCGGCATCCCTACCCTTACCGTTTGAGTGTCCCAACTCCTCGATCCGCCGGCCCAGTGTATGCTGCGCCATGTAGCCCACCAGCAGAACGGTGTTTTTGGGGTCGTGGATTTTATACCGCAGATGGTGGAGAATTCTGCCGGCCTCACACATACCTGAGGCGGAGATTACCACGTGGGGCGAGTTGTCCCGGGTGAGATTCATGGATTCCTCTACGGTTTCCACAAACTTGATCTTATCAAAGTAGAAGGGATTCAGCCCCTTCTCCAAAAAGGCCTCATGGGTCTCCCGGTCATAAACTTCCGGGTGCTCTCCGAACACCGTTGTGATGTTGGAAGCCAGGGGGCTGTCCACATAGATGGGCACCCTGGGGACGCTGCCGGCTTCGTAAAGCTCGTGAAGGATATAGATCAGCTCCTGGGTCCGCCCGTAGGCAAATGAGGGAATAATCAATGTACCGCCCCGCTCGACGGTGCGTGTGAGGACCTGCTTCATGCTGTCCCCCAAGTCTTCCACAGGGTCATGCTCCCGGTCACCATAAGTACTCTCGGTGATCAGCAGATCAATATCGAGGTCTTCCTCATCAAAGGTCAGGGTGGGGTCACGGAGAATGGGTTTGTCAAACCGCCCCACATCACCGGTATACAATATTCGGTAGGTTCGTTCCGGACGCCTTACCGTAATCAGGGAAAAGGCGGAGCCCAGGATATGGCCGGCCACGTAGAACTTCACCGTGGTGTCTTTTCCGATGGTCACCTCCGTGCCAAAAGGATAACCGTCGATGTAGGTCAGGGACTGCCGGGCCTCTTCCATGGTGTATAAAGGGGACACCACCTCCAGCCCGTGTTCCTTTTGCAGGGCCTCGATGGATGCCACGTCCAGTTCATAAGGGCTTTTCTTCAGCAGGTTCTTTATCTTGGACTTGTCCCGGTTGGAAAGCGTCTGTTTCTTTTTGGACTGTTCGGCTTCGTAAAGAAAGGCTCTCAGGGACTTATAGTTCAGGTACTGGGCGTCGGATTCCTGGATGTGACCGGAATCCAGAAGCATATAATCCAGTGCATCCCGGGTGGGTCTTGTGGTAATGATTCTTCCGGTAAATCCCTTGCGGGTGAGCATGGGAATTCTGCCGGAATGATCGATATGGGCATGGCTCAGGACCATGGATGAAATTTTTTCAGGTGCCAGGGGGAATTTTCTGTTTTTCTCATGGGCCTCCTTACGCCGCCCCTGAAACATCCCGCAGTCCAGTAAAATCTTATCATCTCCCGTGTCCAATACATGCATGGAGCCGGTCACTTCGCCCGCTGCTCCCAGAAAACCGAATTCCACCATCAGCACCTTCCTTTCCAGAAAAACAGATTATCAAACACCTAAAATGTAAAAGGGGTATCCTTTGCTTCGGACACCCCTTTTCTATATCAACTGACAGGTTTTAATTCAAAGACCAATTATTGAAACACCTTCTGCAGCAGTTCCGTGGTCCGCTTGGCCGGATCCTGCCGGATGGCCTTCTCCTCCTGGGCCAGATAGTAAAAGATCCCGTCCATGGCCTTCTGAACGGCATGGGTGGTCAGGTTCGCCTTTACATCCGGTACGAAGGGCAGGCTTTTATACTGCCCGATCATGGCATCGTAGGCCTGAACCGCTCCCACCTGGGCGAGAGTGTTATCCACCACCGGCTTCATGGCCGCAGCAAGTCCCGGGGACATTTTTTCCTTGAAATATTGGGTGGCGGCATCGTCCGCCCCGTTCAGGATGGACTTGGCATCTTCAAAGGACATCTGGGTAATGGCATCCAGAAAAAGTGCCTTTGCTTTTGGGGTTGCCGCTTCCGCCGCCCGGTTCAGCTTCAGCTCCACATCATCTGCCAATCCACCGAAGCCGGCACTGGTCAGCAAGGATTTCACCGACGCCAGACTGTCCGGCAGGGGGATGTGTATATTTTTGTCCAGGTTAAACCCGTTTTGTGTGCTGAGCTGATTGACCACAGCTACAGCGCCTTTTTCCAGGGCCTGTTTCAGTCCGGCCGTAATGTCTGCTGTGGACAGGCCTGCCACGGAACCTATGGCATTATTTCCACCGCCATTGCTGCTACCACTGTTCAGGGAATCCAACAATTTTGTTCCCTGGTTGAGCCAGTCGGTACCTGCCAGCGCTGACATTCCCGGGCTCCACATGAGT
>JAKSBB010000023.1 GCA_022361315.1 Desulfobacterales bacterium | reverse complement strand
TGGGCTGTGACCATGTCTTCGGCCATGTGCAGCCGGGTGTCCAGCCAGGTTTCTCCGAGATCAAGCAGGGCGGATCTGGAAAAGTAATAGGTGGTTCCCACTGTGGCCACAAGAAAGAAAAAAACCAGTGGCAGGGTGGTTAAGAGAATTTTGGTGTAGGTGTTCATAGGGCAGCGGATTAATCGGTTAAACCTGTCCTTTCCGTAAACTGTGGATAGAGCGCCATGGTGGATACCAGGGTGTGTCCGTAATCCACCCCGGCTTGTCTGGCATAGCAGTTTCTGCCGAACATGATGGGCAGTGCCGCCATGTCATTGAGGATTCTGATCTGGGCCTGGACCCAGAGATTGATCTGGGCTTTGGGATCGGTTTCAAGCCTAGCGGCCTCAATGAGTTTGTCAATCTTGTCGTAATGGGAGAAATTGGTGTCCGGCCGTTTCCCGCTGACCACAACGGAGTCCGAGTGAAAAAATCGGGTGAGGTAGGCATCGGCGTTTGGCCGCCAGGCAAAGTAGATTACGATGGGCCTGGGATCTTTACGGATGACTTTATGCATTTCCGAGTGGGGGACCACCCGGACGTTGCAGGTTATCCCCACATCTGACAGTTGGCGGGCAAGCACCTCATAGGCACGCCGGTAGACCCGTTTTTCCGATGAGACAAGATCCAGGTCAAATCCATGGGCATGTCCTGCGTCAGCCAGGAGTTTTTTTGCCCGGGGCAGGTCCCTGGCATAGGTGAGCCTGAGCAATTCCGCCTCTTTTTCGGGAATGCCGCCGGGCAGGAATTGGTCCGGAACCGGTGAATACACCGCACCGGAAATTCTTGAGGAGATCGTGTCCAGAAACCCCTGTCTGCCAAGGGCATAGGCGATGGCTTTCCGAACCCGGATATCGTTGAGGGGAGGGACATTCATATTCAGGTGAACGGTGCCAACTTCACCGGCACCGTGGGTGTCAACGATAATACCCTGCTGACGTTCAATGTCACGAATCCAGCCTTTTTCTCCGGAACCCGTCACCACGTGCATGTGTCCCTGCTGAAGGGCGGCTTCACGATCGGCCAGCTCCGGCATGAAATGAATTTCCACCCCGGACAGACGGGGTGTCCCCCTGAAATAGTCCGTGTTGGCCGCAAGGGATATATATTGGTCCGTTAGATGTGAGGAGAATTTGAATGGTCCGGTACCCACCGGATGGGATTTAAATCCCTCATATCCCGTTTTTTCAATGGCTTTTCGGCTGACAATAAATCCGCCCCCGTAATTTGAAATTTTGGGGAAGAAAAGAACCGGAGATACCGGTTTGGCGGGAATGATTTCAAGGCGGTATTTGCCTTTTTTAACCAGAGTCATGCCAGTATAATTGCCTGAATAGGCACAATATTTTTTATCGGCTGATTTGGTGAGGGAGAAGATGACATCGTCGGCGGTGAGTTCGTATGCCGGCACATCCGGACTGTCATGGAACATGACCCCTTTTTTCAGGGTCACTGTCCAGACCTGCCGGCCGCCTTCCATGCGAAATTCCGGCATGGACTCCGCAAGGTCCGGTTCTATTTTAGGGGCATTCCCCGGCTGGTATCGCAGCAGGCCGTTGAACACCATATCTGCAAAGGCCCTGTCCTGGGAACCGGCTGCAAAGTGGGGATCAAGATTACCCATGGCGGAAACGTGGAGGCCGAATTTGAGGATGTGATCTGCTGCAGAAACCTGTGGGGGGGCCCCTATCCAGAATATCGCCAAGAATAACACAGGGATGATCCGGGATATCCAACTTCTCCACCGGAATGGGAACATATTTACCTCCAGGCCGCTCTGATCTTGTTTAAAGATACCCATTTGGGGGTGTCTTTACCGCCCCTTTTGCCGGAATTACCGATCCGTGGATACACCGGACGGGCCGGGGGAATCGCTTCGGCAAATCTCAAAAATCGCGGGAGTTCTCAGTAAGTATACACAAAAGCGGGTAAAAAGCAAAATAATCTCCCCGCAGGATTTTGCATCTCCCCGGATCCGATATATATTACCAGGTTGAGACTGATGTTGCGCTATGACACTAGAAAAGGAAAGACAAATGAAAACCCTGGAATCAACGTTTCCGGTCACCGGAATGAGCTGTGTGAACTGTGCGGCAAATATTGAAAGGACCCTTACATCCATGGATGGGGTGGTGAGGGTGGCGGCCAACTTCGCCGCAGAACGGGTCCGGGTTGAATATGCGCCGGAAAAAATAGGGCTTCCGGAGGTGGTGGAGAAGATAAGAGGCATCGGTTTTCATGTCGTTACCACGGAAACCGAGGTGCCGGTCACCGGAATGAGTTGTGCAAACTGCGCTGCCAATATTGAAAGAACCCTCAGCAAAGGGGTACCGGGTCTTATCTCCGCCCGTGTGAATTTTGCCACGGAACGTCTGTCTCTTTCCTATCTGTCTTCTGAAACCTGCGTGGACCGCATCGCAGACCAGGTAAGAGATATCGGTTTTGATGTCATTTTACCTGAGGCGGGTGACGGCGGTGCCGGCATTTCGGACATAGAGGAGATTGCCCGGAGCCGGGAAATCCGTTACCAGCAGCTAAAGTTTTTCACAGGGGCCGCATTTGCCCTCCCGCTGTTCATCCTGAGTATGGGGCGGGATTTCGGTCTGACAGGGGCGTGGAGCCACGGGGCCTGGGTGAACTGGCTGTTTTTTGCCCTGGCCACACCGGTTCAGTTTTATACGGGGGCGGATTACTACCGGGGCGCCTTCAATAGTCTGCGGAACAAAACCGCCAACATGGATGTCCTGATCGCCCTGGGCTCCTCGGTGGCCTACTTTTATTCCCTGGCGATTTTGATTCTCCCTGGCCTGACCGGTCACGTCTATTTTGAGACCTCGGCCGTGATCATTACACTGATTAAGTTCGGTAAGCTGCTGGAGGCAAGGACCAAGGGCAAGACCGGGGGAGCCATTAAGAAGCTCATGGGATTGACGCCTACCACCGCAACCGTTTTGAGAGACGGTGGTGAAACCGTC
>JAKSBB010001045.1 GCA_022361315.1 Desulfobacterales bacterium | reverse complement strand
GCCATGGTATAGTTCAACCGAATGGTCTCATGCCCCTGTTCCGGATCGGTGTAGAAAAACTGTCCCGGAACAAAAGCCACACCGTTTTCAATGGCTTTGCGGTAAAGCGCCAGGCCGTCGAGCCCCTCAGGGCCACTGACCCAAAGAAACATCCCGCCATCCGATTGAGACACCTTGAAATCTGCGGGGAGATGGCGGTGGAGGGCATCCGCCATGGCCTTCTGCCGGGGGCGGTACAGCTCGATGATTTTGGGAAGCTGCCGGTCCAGGTATCCCCCGGACAGGTACTCGGCGGCCAGGGCCTGGTTGAAGGTGGAGGTATGCAGGTCTACCCCTTGCTTAACGAGAACCAGCCATTCCCGGATGAATTTGGGAGCGGCGTAAAAGCCGATGCGCAGACCCGGGGCAAATACTTTGGACAGGGTGGAGATGTAGATCACATTCTCCGGGGCCAAAGTTTTGATGGGGGGCAGGGCCTCTCCCCGGTAGCGCAGTGCTGAGTAAGGATCATCCTCAATGAGCAGGGCGTTGTACGTCTGGATGATTTCCGCAATCCTCACCCGGCGTGCCATGGTCAGGCTCCGGCCGGTGGGATTCTGGAAGGTGGGGACCAGGTAAATAAATTTGATGTCGTGGTGCTTCAGGGTCTCTTCCAGTGCTTCCGGAATAAGCCCTTCGTCATCCATTTCCATGGGTACGTACTCGGGCTCATAGGGATTGAAGGCGGAGATGGCCCCAAGATACGTCGGGGCTTCTAGGGCGATTTTATCCCCCTTTGAAATCATAAGTTTGGCGGCGGCATCCAGAACCCCCTGGGAGCCGGAGGTGATGTTGACGGCATCCGGGGCGGTTTGTATGCCCCGTTGTTCCAGAAGGGCGGCCACCTGTTCCCGCAGGGGAATGAAACCTTCGGTGAGGTCATACTGGAAGGCACCGGATTTATATTTAGTAAGTACCTTTTCCGTGAGCTCACTGAATATCTCCAAGGGGAAGCTGTCCGGTGACGGGATGCCGCCGGCAAGGGAAATAATGCCCGGGGTTCCCACGACTTTGAGAATTTCCCGGATGGCATTGGCCTGCATCAATTCGGTACGGTCAGCTAAAAGATGTTTGAAATCCATGACTTCCTCCCTGTGAATTCAGATAGTTGATCAAAGTGTTAAACTGACCCTATCAGGGGAAAAAGCGGATGGACAGATACAGAAGTGATAAAAAACGGGCATAACAGATCTGTTTCTTAGATAAATCTGTTATGCCTGCAGGGTTCGTGCCGCTGCGTTTAGCTGAACTGGCTCCGGTCGATTTTAAACTTCTTAATCTTGTAGTAAAGGAGCTGTCTGGAAATACCCAGGGCTTTGGCAGACTGGGAAATATTACCGTTGTGCCGGGCCATAACCCTTGTGAGGATTTCCTTTTCGTTGTCCGCCTCCTGTTTTTTGAGGTCCGGCTGGGGAATTTCCGGGGCGGATGGGGCGGTGGGGGCTGCTGTTGGCGGCGGCTGAAAGCTTTGCACCGGTGTATGCATAAAGGCCGGTGCCGGAGCGGAATCATTGGAGCGGCTTCGGATGGACCAGTTGGAGAAATGGGACTGGAGGTGATTCATCCGGATGGTATCTCCGTCTCCGACGATATTCATGGCCCCTTCGATCACATGTTCCAGCTCCCGGACGTTGCCCGGCCAATTGTAGATCCGGAACAGCTCCAGCACATTGTCGGAAATGGACTGTACCTGTTTTTTCAGCAGGGTATTGTGCTTGTTGATGAAATGCGCCACCAGGATATCCAGATCTCCCAGGCGCTGGCGCAGGGGGACAATATGGATAAAAACCACGCCCAGGCGGTAAAAAAGGTCCGATCGCAGGGTGCCTTCGGCAATGGTAATACGGGGGTCGCGGTTGATGGAACTGATGATCTTGAGATCAATTTCCGTCTCCTTGAGCGCCCCCACCCGGCGCACCTTATTTTCCTGGACGATCCTGAGAATCTTGGCCTGAAGCCCCACCGGCATGGAGTTGACCTCATCCAGAAAGATGGTTCCCTTGGAGGTCCGCTCAAAAAGACCGGCCTTGTTCACGGAACCGGTAAAGGCACCTTTGGAGGTGCCGAAAAGGATACCCTCCAGCAGATTTTCCGGAATGGCGGCGCAATTGACCGGGGTGAATTTCTGGTTGCTGCGGGCACTGTGATTGTGGATGGCCCTGGCAAACAGCTCCTTGCCGGTTCCGGTTTCACCGAAGAGCATCACCGGTGAGGGCGTCTGGGAGGCCATGCGTGCCGAGCGGATGGCATCCCTGAACACAGGGTCTTCCCCGATAATGGAATCAAAGGTGATGTCACTGTCATTAAACCGGGCGGTCTGGTCCGGTACCGGCATGGCGGCTATGGTATTCACCAGCATGTTGTAGTCCCGGACAAAGCAGATGGCGCCGACCATCTGCTGTTTGTTGAACACCGGGAACACCGAATGTACGGTATTGGCAAATTTTCCCATATGGGTCCGGTAGAAGTTCGGCTGATCAATGATGGGCCTGCGTTTGCCCAGGCACTGGAGGATGACACTGTGCTCTGCGGACAGGTCGTAGACCTCGGTCACGTTTCTGAGGATGACATCCTCACGGTTCAGTTCATCGATCCGGGACATGGCATCGTTGTAATACACGATGACGCCGTTGGGATC
>JAKSBB010001081.1 GCA_022361315.1 Desulfobacterales bacterium | reverse complement strand
GTCTGGTCGACAATCTTCTGGCTGCCCATCCCGCTGTTTATGCCGCAGGTCCGCTGGAAAGCATGAACAAACTTATGAGCCTTGTGCCCGCAGAATTGCTTGACGGGGACGAGGATTGGTACAGTGAGGATGATTTTTGGGATGAGATTAATTTGCTTCATCAGCGGTATACGACCAATCTGGATATGTTTAACACCACTCTGCCGGTGATTACGGACAGCAATCCCATGAACTTCAGGTGGATCGGGTTTATTCTTGCCGCATTCCCGGATGCTGCAGTGATTCACATCACCCGGGATCCCCTGGCCACCTGTGCCAGTATCTACAAAGATTATTTTGCCGAAGCCGGCCTCCGTTTTGCCTGTGATCAGGGATGGATTGCGGAGTACTATAATGAATACCAGGAACTCATGGCGTCCTGGCATGAGCAGTTTCCTGGGAAAATTCTGGACATTGGTTTCGAGGCTCTGACCGCCGAACCGGACGCCGAAATAAGAAAAACCCTGGGCTTTTGCGGACTGCCGTGGGACGACGCCTGCCTTGAGGCCTATGGTGCCAGTCGGGAGACGAGCGATACCGAGGTATGGCGAAAATACGACCCCTGGCTCACCCGTCTGAAAGCGGAGTTCGCCGGGTAGCCCCGGTGGCGACAGCGGTCAAGCCGACAGGTGGCGCTTTGATGGCGGATCAGGGTTGACTGGGAATATGCTTTCGCATATGATGGGTGCCGACTCTTTCATTGCGCATCCGGAAAACCGGTAAATGACACGACGATAGCAGCAGGTATGCTTATGGTTATCAGCATGGGAAAAATAAAATTTCCCGGCGCATGGATTCGCCCTTATTTGAACAGCGTTGAGGCGTTATGAAACATATTGTTGGCGTTGCAGACATGAAAACCAGTAACCAGGCAGGTGATTCCATCGTCACCTATTCCCTGGGATCCTGCATCGGCCTGGTCATCTACGACCCCATAGCCAGGGCCGGCGGGCTCCTTCACTATATGCTGCCCGACTCTTCCATTGATAAGGAAAAAGCCAAGGCCAAACCCTATATGTTTGCCGATACCGGTATCCCGCGGCTCTTCAAGGAATCCTACACCCTTGGGGCCAAAAAAGGCCGGATCAAGGTCTTCGTGGCCGGCGGGGCAGAGATCCTCGATCAGCAGGGATTCTTCAATATCGGTAAGCGAAATTATATGGCCTTGAAAAAAATGCTGTTTCGGAATAACGTTCTCATAGAGAAACAGGCCGTGGGCGGTAATGTCAACCGGACGGTCCGGTTGGAAATCGCCACGGGTCATATTTATATAAAAACCTCCGGCTCCCGCGAAGAGAGGATTCTATGACCGCCATCCAGGTATTGATACGGGAAATAAAGAATCTGAAGCCGATACCGGCTGTGGTTCATCCCCTTCTGGCAGCGGTGGAAAATCCGAAATCAAGTATGGAGGATATTGCCGGTATCATCCAATATGATCCGGCGATTACCGCATCGGTCATCCGGACTACGAACTCCGCGTTTTTCGGGCTTAAACAGCCCGCAGAATCTATCAAAGATGCGGCCAACCTTCTGGGGACGGAACAGATTGTGGAGATGGTGCTGGTTAAATCCGGTGCCAAAGCCCTGTCCGGGTCTCAGGAGGGGTATGATCTCCATGCCGGGGCCATGTGGAAATATTCGGTCTCTTCAGCGGTGATTGCCAAGCAGATTGCCGGACAGCTTGCCATCCCCCACAGAAGCAGTATATTCACAGCTGCTCTGCTCAAGGATATCGGTAAGACGGTTCTGGATAAGTTTGTGCAGGATGCCTTCGGGAGGATCCAGTCGCTTGTGGGCGAGCAGAACATGAGCTTCATGGAGGCGGAGAAAAAGGTCATCGGTGTGGACCACACCGAACTTGG
>JAKSBB010000798.1 GCA_022361315.1 Desulfobacterales bacterium | reverse complement strand
GTATCCGAATCATAAACCGTCCAGGTGGTGCCGGTGATTTCTTTAGCCATGGGTGCCTCCCGGGTTAACGTCCGTTGTCCACATCAGCCTTGGCCTGGTCTGCCAGGGTGGAGTTCATGCTGCCGTAGTGCCATTTTACTTCATTCTCCATGAAGGAGACCCCTTTGCCCTTAACGGTATTGCAGATGATGACGGAAGGGGCATCGTCGGTTTGCATGGCCGTGTCGATGGCCCCGCCAAGTTGGGTAAAGTCGTGTCCGTCAACTTCCTGAACGGCAAATCCGAAGGCCCGCCATTTGTCGGCAAAGGGTTCTATGCCCATGATTTCTTCGGTGGCACCGTCGATCATGAGGCGGTTGCGGTCCACAAAAGCGAGCAGGTTGGTGATCTTATAGTGACTGGCGGACATGGCCGCCTCCCATACGGATCCTTCGTTGCACTCCCCGTCTCCCAGGATGCAATAGGTTTTCCATTCCTTATTTTGAAGCCTTGCCCCCAGGGCCAGCCCCACGGCCATGGAAAGACCGTGACCCAGCGATCCGGTGGAGACGTCAACACCGTCCACCTTCAATGAATCCAGGTGCATGCCGAACCTGGATTTGAACTGGTTAAAGGTGGATAAGGCCGCTTTGGGAAAGTAGCCTTTGCCAGCCAGAACCGGGGCGATACCGACGCCTGCGTGACCCTTGGACACCACCACCCGGTCCCGGTCTTCCCAGTCCGGCTGATCCGGTCTGACCTTGAGGTATTTGTGGTAGAGGATGGTCATGATCTCCACCATGGACAAGGCGCCGCCGATGTGGGCGCCGCCTGCTGCCACGGTGGTGTCTATGATATCTTTTCGGATCTCATAGGCTTTGGCAGTCAGTCCTTTCAATTCCTCTTCTGAGACAGGCATGGTTCCCTCCCTTGTCTGTTGTGATCCGTTTTAATTTTTGCATTCTTTCTAAACGGAATGGTCAGCTTCATCCAGGCGGACACCAGTGAATGCCAGGCCAGGAGACGGAGATTTCTAACGTCGAATACCGGGCTTTTGATCCCCAGGCGGATGAGCAGAAGAATCATCAGATCCTTGACCTTCACCGGGCAGCCTTTGATTCGTATTATCTTTTTGGCTTCCAGTTTTCCGCTGACACCGGCGCAGGTGCCGATGAGGAAGACTGGTTCGTCCGGATGGATGACGTCTCCCTCGTAGTACCCCATAACCAGCGCTGCTTTCCCGGCGGTTTGAAGTGTGCCAGGAGATCTTTTTTCCGCAGTGCCCAGGGTTCCCTTTATGGAGCAGGTGCATCCCCCGTAGCAGAGATTACCGGAGTCTTTGTTGATGCCTTCGTAAAAGGTCAGCGGGGTGTCCAGACGGCTCAGGTCCTGGAACGGGGACTCCACGCCTTCCAGGCGGTACCTCAATTCCCGGATGCTGATGTCCCCTGAGACACGGATATCGTTAAAGTCCAGGGAGCCGTAGCCCCTTTCTTCGGCTTCCTTTAAATGAAGCACCTGTTCAGGATCATATCCCAGGATTTTGGCGGCCACCATATCGCAGGCCAGGGGATCGTTGGAAATCAGCACGGCACCCAGGTGAACCGGGTAGGGGCTGGATTCAAAACCCCGGCCGATGGTCACCGCATCCGAGACAATCAGATCCGGATATCCGATCTCCAGCATATCCACGATTTTCTGATGGAGCCGGTCGTCATGGAATAGAAATCTTTCTTTGTGATTGAGAATACCGATGTTGAGCTTCAGGGTGTTGGTGATGTCCGTAACGATATGAAACTTGAGTTTGGGCATCCAGATTTTAAACTCTGCCTCATAGAGGGACTTGGCCACCTCCATGGTGGTGTGGCACTTTGCCCTGGACAGGGACACCTGTTTGACCGCCTCTTCGTTAAAGTCCACCAACGGCACACCGAGGCGGTCTGTTTCGGCTTTGATACCGGATTCTACAAAAAACATCCGGGACGGCATGCCGATGCCCCCGGATTCCCCCACCGTGATCCCGGAGATGTTGTCTTGTCCGGTTTGATCCTTAAGCACATTCACCATGGATGCGATCATGGCGGGCTCGGTATAACTGTGGTGGATATAGTCTTTATTAGCCGTAACGATATTGGGTTTGATCAGAATCCTGCCGGAAGGTGACAGGCCGAGGTCGTCGATGCTTTCACGGATGATGGTCTGGATTTTATCTATATCGTAGGATTCACAGCTCCGGATGATGACCCGGCGGTCTTTTTTGTCTGGTGTCATTGGGTTCTCCCGGCAGCTGCCTTTGCCTTTCTGGTGGCTTGGCGGATGATAAAATCAGACACCAGGCGTGTCAGTGCACCGTTGGACAGCCGGTGCAGCAGATAAAGAATCCGGGTCTGCCGTCCCGGGATGCAAAAGTACGTTTTTCTGCGGATTGCCCGGACGATTTCCTCAGCGGTGAATTCCGGAGTGAGCAGGCCGGCCACCGCTTTCATGGCCTGGCCCTGAAGGGGCAGGGTCTTTGCCTCATCCGTATTCATGGGGGTATCCACATCCGGCGGGAACACAATGGTCACTGCCATGCCTACGGGGGCAAGCTCGTACCGCAGGCTGTCGGCAAATCCCATGAGCGCGGCCTTTGATGCGGCGTAAGCCGTATAGCCGAACATTCCGAATAAAGCGGCAGCCGAAGAGAGGATCACCACGTGTCCCCGTTTCGGTTTCATGGGGTCGAGAAGTGCATGGATGACATTTCGAACGCCGTTGACATTGGTGTTCATCACCCGGGTGAACCTGTCATGGGGGATATTCTGGAAATGATCCGGCGACGGGTTGATGCCGGCGCTCAGGATAAGAATATCAGGGGGGCCGAATACCGAAACGGCGGTTTGCATGTCTTTGCTAACCTGTCTGTGGTCCCCTGCATCCAACGATAGGGTTGAAATGGTTTGCCGGGTGGTCTGCCGGGCACCCTCAACACCTTTTTGGGCATATGCCAGTTTGTCGGCATCTCTGGCAATCAACAGGATATCCGCCCCCAGAGAAGCCAGCAGCCTGGCCATGGCAAGACCGATCCCGCTGGATCCGCCTGTGATGTATACGGTCTTTTTTGCAAAGGATTTCATGAACTATTGCACCTGATTATGTTTATTTAACATGTGTTCAATAAACAATGGTGGTTATTCTGTCAAGGATTCGTTTAGAGTGGGCCTGTTTAGAATGGGGGGAAGAGAGATGTTATCAGGGACGATTTACTTTTGGGCATCCCCTTTTTTCTGCATTTCCCTGATCTTCAGGGCAACCTCGCCGATGTCGTAATTCTGCCGGACAACCAGGTCTGCGGTGTTGCGGCAGGGGGCCACAAATTCTTCATGCATGGGTCTGGCCTGGCCCAGATATTGGGCGATAACGGTTTCCGTGGTTCTGCCCCTTTCCCGGATATCCCGTTCCAGCCGGCGGATAAACCTGATATCCGCAGGGACGTCCAGGTAAATGGTAAAATCCAGATGATCGTCTATGCCGTCCAGGGCCTGGAGCAATATGCCTTCCGCCAGAATGAAGGGTTTGGGAGAGATCGTAATGGTCCGGTCGGTCCGGGTATGG
>JAKSBB010000464.1 GCA_022361315.1 Desulfobacterales bacterium | reverse complement strand
CCTTTCAATATCCTTGGTGTTATACGGAAAAGGCGTTGCCGCCTTTCCGGGCTGAGCCGCAAAGGTATGCTGCGCGTCCACAGGTGTCAGGAATGTCGAATAGGCGCAAGGACGTTGCCAGGATAAGAATCAATATGTGTGCCATGGGGGCCGAGTCGGCTTAGTCTTGCCCCGGTTGGCGGTTTTCGTTGTTTGGTATTGAAAGGGATGTAAGTGTCCGGGAAAAAATCGGGTCATTTTTCCCCGGACGGCGGGTCAAAGTGGCAGGGGGGATAGGATTTACGCATCTATTGCTTGTCCGCATTGCCCGAATCCATGTGAAATATTTTTCGTTTAGGGCTGAAGGGGGTGCTGAGCACAAGAAAGTAACCGATACTCATGGCAAACACCACCCCGGCCATGGCCCAGACGTAATCCGAGGATATCTGGGTGAAATCCAGGATGATAATTTTCCGGGCGATGGCCATCAGGGCGGTGGCCATGACGATCTGGACATGGATCACATCTTCCCGCAGGTAGATGCAGATATTCACAAAGATCTCAATGGCGATGAGCACCGCCATGAATGCGCCGAAGGTGGCCAGAATGTCGGAGATGGTCAGCATGAACAGCGGGGGTGTCAGAAGTTTGCGGTACAATACCCAGCCCACATCCACCACCCCCCAGATAATCACGGCGGTCATAATCACGGCCAGTACCCGGACGGCAAAACGGATAACGGTTCTCAGTCTCTGGATCAGGGGGTCATTGGGAACATTCAGATCATCCATATCAACTCTCCGTTTTTATCTGCGTTCGAACGCTGTATCAACCGGGGGAATCCATCATGAGGGATACAGGGCTTCCAAGATGTTCAGACCCTGTCCTTTTTTCTTGACGGCAAGAAGTGGCCGGGTGGTTCGCCGGATCAGGCCTTCGGTAACACTGCCCAGAAGGATGGCGGCAATATCTCCGCTTCTTCCCCTGGCACCGATGACAATGAGACTGGCGTCGGTCTCATCCGCATAGGCCTGAATGCCTTTGATAACATTTTCCGTCACTCTGAATCGCGGGATGGCATTGACACCCTGAAGATCCAGGCGGGCCAGGCATTGTTCGGATTTTTCCTCGGCATTTTTCCGCATTAACTCGGTAAATTCTTCAAGTGACTTACCTGTTTTGTAATATCCTTTCGGCACCCGGTACCCATTCAGAACATCCAGAGAGGGAAGGCCGGCCGCCTTGGCAAAGGCGCAACCCACATCAATGGAGTCGCAGGAGTGTCCGGAAAAATCCGAGGCCACAAGGATATGCTTCAGCTGGACCCGGGAATCCGGGGGAACAATAAGAACGGAGCAGAATGCTTTTCTGGCAATCTTTTCGGAATAGTGCCGGCCGATGGGGCTGTCGCCTCCTGAATGGCCCGCAATCAAAAGATCGATATCCAGATCACGGGTGAAGGCCACCAGACTGCCGATCAACGGCCCCTCTTTGGCCTCAAAATGGAAGCGGATATCGGGCAGATCATCCAGAGTCTGTCCAACAATCTCTTTCATTCGGTCACAGGCCGCCTCGTCCACGGGGGCAAGAATTTCTGGGTAAATTTTTTTGATTTCATTGGGAATGTCGAAGCTGTCCGATACGTGGACAAAATAAATGTCGCTGGCACGGGACATTTTTGCCACGAAACCGACGTACTGGATGAGAAGGGTATCGAAATCGTCCAGGTTCAACGCAACCATGAGTTTTTTAAATCTGAACATAGGCTTACTCCCTGATTAGTTAAGTCAATATGATATCGGGATACCGTTAACCCATAGTAAGACCTGACGGAAGAATTGCAAGATGGCAGTGGTTCGGCATATATCTGAAGCTCTTGGGTGTGGTTGACAAATGGTGAAGTTGAACCATCTTTGGTGGAAGTGTGAAACCGGTTTAGGAAATTAGCAGGAGAAAAATCATGGGAATACAGGCATTGGAACTGCTGGCGCCGGCAAAGAACAGGGAGTTGGGAGCGGCAGCGATCAATCATGGGGCCGATGCCGTATATATTGGTGCGGACACCTTCGGGGCCAGGGCGGCCGCCGGAAATTCCGTGGCCGACATTGAGGCCCTGTGTACCTATGCCCATCGGTTTAATGCAAGGGTATACGTTGCCCTGAATACCTTGATTTTCGACAATGAACTGGACCGGGTGGGTAAGCTGGTTCGTGAGTTGTGGAATGCAGGTGCTGACGCCTTGATCGTGCAGGATATGGCACTGTTGAAGATGGATTTACCCCCCATTCCCCTTTTTGCCAGCACCCAGACAGATAACAGGACGCCGGAGAAGGTCCGTTTTCTAGAGGAAAACGGGTTCCAGCGGGTGATTCTGGCCCGGGAACTGGATCTCAAGGCCATTGGCCGTATCCGCCGGGCTACCCGGGTGGACCTGGAGGCCTTCGTGCATGGTGCCCTTTGCGTCTGTTATTCCGGGCAGTGTTATATGAGTGCCGCCATCGGGGGACGGAGCGCCAACCGGGGGGCCTGCGGCCAGCCCTGCCGGCTGCCGTGGGATCTGACCAATGCTGACGGTAAAGTTCTGGCTAAGAACCGGCATCTGCTTTCACTCAAAGATATGGACCGGTCAGACGCACTGGCGGAACTG
>JAKSBB010000781.1 GCA_022361315.1 Desulfobacterales bacterium | reverse complement strand
GCGTTGCTGCCGGACATGTTATCGGTGGCCGGGACCACCGCCACAACGGCAACATCCGGTTTTTCCTCGGCCACGGCCGCCATGGCGGAAAGAACGGCGGCACCACCGCACATATCGTATTTCATTTCTTCCATACCGGCCGCAGGCTTGATGCTGATACCACCGGAGTCAAAGGTGAGCCCCTTGCCCACCAGAAGGATGGTTTCCGTTGCGGATTCAGGCCGGTATTCCAGAACCACCAGCCGGGGCGGAACTGCAGAGCCCTGGTTGACGGCGAGAATACCGCCCATGCCGAGGGTTTCCATCTCTTTCTTCTCAATGCACCGGTAAGTTAGGCCTGTATCCTTGGCCAGGGCTTCGGCCCAGGCGGCAAAGTCTGCCGAGGTCCAGCCGTTGCCCGGCTCATTGGCCATATCCCTGGCCGAACAGGCGGCAAATGCGGCACTTTTACCCCGGCTCACTCCGGCCCGAACGGCGTTGAGCGCCTCGTTGCAAACGAATCTTACGCCGGACAATCCGGGGTAGTCGGTCTTTTTCCTGGTTTTTTCCTTATATTTGGTGAACCGGTAATCCCCGAGAATCACACCTTCCGCAAGGGCTTCGGCTGCGGCCGGAAGCGTTACCCCGGGTGACAGATGTTTGGCATCCGGCAGGACAATAACCATTTCCTTCGTCTTGGCTTTAGCTGCGGCTTTGGCCAGACGACCACCGGCTTCCCTCAGGTCGTCAAGCACCTGGGACAGGTCATCCTCATTATTCAAAGCACCCAGTCCCAGAACCATGACCCGCTTTGCGGTTGCCTTGGCCGGCGGGTAGAAGGCAAGCTGTTCACCCGCCTTACCCTGGAAATCCTTAAGGTCAAAGGCCTTCTTCACCTGGGGCTTTACGGCTTTGGGGCACAGCGGCATTTTTTTCTTTACCTCAACTGCAAGATAGACCAGAAGATCTGTTTTGAATGTGTCAGCGGCTTTATTCGTGGTGGTAATGCGGTCTTTCTTCATGGTGTCATCCTCAAGTTTTCGTTGGGAACGGATTCGGGGTACAAGTCAAAATTTACCACAGAAGGTAATCATAAAAAAAGCAATTTAAACGGTGTCAGTATTTAAAAAATGGTGTTGGTACCGCGAAATACGGAACTTTGTCATGGGGCGTGTTATCGATAATTTCAATTTCGATGCGGTCTCGTATCAGAACAATCAATTGGTTCGCGGGGAGATAATTCACTAAAAAGGGCACTTAATGAGATCACTGACCCAGTCAAAATATTTTGGTACGAAAGGACAAAAGTTCATGGATGAGCAGTTGAAACCCTCCGGTTTAAGCCGTCGGGGATTTTTAAAGGCTTCTGCCGGTGCCGCCGTGGGGGCGGCAATGATACCGGTGGATAGCCGTGCGGAAAACATTTTTCAGCAGTCCCGGCTTCAGGTCTGGTCCTGCGGCGGTCTGGCAGAGGCCTTTATTCCGGCAAACAAACGGTTTTCTGAAATCTCCGGCATTGATATCGCCTATACCGGTGCCTTTGCCGCTGCACTTGGGAAATCCCTTTTGGGCTCTGCAACCACGGAAGTGTTTGGCGGACGGGTGCTGGGCCTTGCAAAGAAGCTCCGCAAGGCCGGAAAGATGCGGTATTTTAAACCCCTGTGTTTTACATCCTATGTGTTGGTGACCCCCAAGGGTAATCCGGTGGAAATTCAAGGGATTGATGACCTTGCCCGGCCGGGTGTTCGGGTGATTCTGGCTCCCCAGGCCTCTCCTCCCGGGGGGAAGGCGGTTTCGGGCCTCTTGAAAAAAGCCGGTGTGCTGGAAAAGGCCATGGCCAATGCCGTGGTAAAAGGATCCTGTGTACAACGGACCATGGAGCAGCTCATTGGGGGTGAAGGGGACGTTTCCGTTGTGGAAAAAAGGGTGACGAAACTGCCCGCGTTTAAGGATATGGCCGAGGTGATTTCAATTCCGGAGAAATTTTTCCCATCCCCGCCCCTGACATTTACCATCGGTGTGATGGCGGCTGCAGCCGATACGAAACTGGCTGATCATTATGTGGATTTCATCTGCTCGGCGGAAGGACAGGCATTTTTTGAAACAGCTGGTTTTATCCCGGCACTGTCCGATAAGGGGCAGGAAATGATTGAACGACTGGGGGTGAAAGATGTCTGATAACGTAACCGGTACGTCTTCCGTTTCCACCTCGGTAATTCCGGCCGGCATCCGGCTCTGGCGCCGGTTGACCCAGGCCATCGGTTTGTTTGTTCTCGGGCAGTGGTCTTATTATGGTATTTTTCGCTGTCCCTTCGTGGTTCCCTATGTGAGTTGCCAGAATTGCCCGGTGATTACCTGCCACGGCAGACTTTTCTCAATGTTTTGGGGATTCTGGCTGCTGCTGCCGTTATCGGCGCTCCTGTTCGGCCGGGCATTTTGCGGATGGGGCTGTCCCGGCGGGCTGGTGAACCGGATGACGGCAAAGCTTGCTCCCCTCCGGATGCGGACCAGGGGTTTTCTGCTGCAGGCAGCACCCTGTGGCAAATACATTGCCCTGGCATTGGTGCTCTACATCTGGCTGTATATGGGGCAGCCGAGAATGGCGATCCCCATACGCACCGGCGAATTTTTCCCGTCCACCCTTCTTACCTTTGAACATGCATCAGAGTTCTGGTTGATCCGGACGGTGTTTGTTCTCGCCTGTGTCGCTGCCGGCCTGATTTTCGCCAATCTATGGTGCCGCTTTCTCTGTCCCAGCGGAGGTGCTCTGGAGTTGCTGGGCAGATTTTCCCTGTTTAAGTTCTACAAGACCCGGGACTGCAACGATTGCAATAAGTGCCTGAGGATATGCAATATGGGAACCCGGCCTGCGGAAACCAATTGCACCAACTGCGGGGATTGTAAGGATGTCTGTCCCGAAGATGCAATTAAGTTCGGCCGGAGGAATTCATGAAGCCCGTGACGCGGCCCCATCATCCCTGTTTCTTTGCCAAAGATAAGGCGACTTACGGCCGCATTCATCTGCCGGTGGCTTCCTCCTGTAATATCCGCTGTGCATATTGCAGGAGGGACCATGATTGCGCCAATGAAAACCGGCCCGGTGTTACAACCGCTGTGGTATCACCGGAAGCCGCCCTGGACTGTCTGGGGCGTGCATTGCGGGAGCAGCCCCATATCTCTGTGGCAGGGATTGCAGGCCCCGGGGATGCCTTCTGCCCGGCCTGAATTGACGTTGAAAACCTTTGAATTGATAGGTAAACGCTACCCGGATCTGGCGCTTTGTGTCTCCACCAACGGCCTGAATCTGGCTGCCCATGCCGCCGCACTGCGGGATCTCGGGGTTGATTTTGTGACCATTACCATCAATGCCATTGATCCCCGCATCGGTGTGAAGTTGGTAAAATCGGTCTCCGCAGATGGGGAGACCATCCATGGTACGGCCGGTGCGAAATTACTGATAGAACGGCAGATGAGTGCGGTTGACACCCTGCTGGCGCAGGGTGTCACAGTCAAAATCAATACGGTGATCATCCCCGGGATCAACGATGATCACAGCCTGTTTATTGCGAAACGGTTCGGTGCCATGGGGGTGGATTTGATGAACCTGATTCCCCTGATTCCCGTCAGGGGGACAGAGATGGAAGATGTGACACCTCCATCGCCGCGGCTGATGGCGCATTTGAGGAAGGCTGCCGGCAGCTATATCCCTCAGATGCTTCACTGCAAGCGATGCCGGTCGGATGCGCTGGGGTGTCTATAGCCTGACCGGCGTGCTTATCGTGTTAATAGTTCTCCCAATCCTTGATTTCTCATGTTTCAGCAAATATACTGAACCTCGTTATCAGGTTCTTCCCCAATGTATTTGCACCGCAGGGGCAGTCTTTCAAAGGTCATTCAAAGGAGTTTCGCAAACATGGAAAATTTGATGAGCGTTCAGGTCAGGCAGAGTCATCTCCGGAAAGGGGCGTCGTTCCTTTCGCCGGTTTTGGGGCTTCTGTCCTATGGCGACAGGGTTTCTGTTATTGACGACACATCTTCCGGCTGGATCAAGGTGAAGTCCGGCAGCATGACAGGGTTTGTACACGATTCTGCCCTGACGACCAAAGAAGTGGTTTTGAATCCCGGCGCAAAGGATGTTGAAAAAGCCGCGTCTTCCGAGGAGTACGCCCTTGCGGGCAAAGGGTTCAACGAGGAGGTGGAAGGGAAGTTCCGGGAGGGGAATCCCCACTTGAACTTTGCCGCAGTGGACCGGATGGAAAAAAGACAGGTCTCCCTGAAACAGATGCAGGCATTTATGGTCCAGGGACGGATTGTTCCCAAAGGAGGTACTGCATGAAAATCGAAACACGCAGGGACTTTTTAGGCGCGGCATTAACCCTTGGGGCCGCTGGATTTTTCATGGCGGGCTGCCAGGCTGCGGATACGGTTATCCATGTAGCGGGGGCAACACTTCCGGTTTCCACCGACCAGGCACAGTCCCTGGTTGAAGTGGGGCAGGCGGTGATGAAAACCTTTGAAAGCTTTACCCCGGAGCAGGAGTATTACATGGGCCGGACCATCTCCGCTATGGTTCTGGACAAGTATCCCGCCTTTGACAACGGACCGGCCAACGATTACGTGAATCTGGTGGGACAGACATTGGCCGCGGCCTCTGATCGGCCGGATACCTTTGGCGGATATCGTTTCCAGATTCAGGACTCAGATGAAATCAATGCCTTT
>JAKSBB010000782.1 GCA_022361315.1 Desulfobacterales bacterium | reverse complement strand
GTCTTGCGGATGGACTCGCCGCAGCAATTTTCCTCCGCGCCCAGGATGCCGTATTCCACCCCGGCCTGATTGAGGATCTTGGCCGTGGCCTGGGCCACCTTCTTGAGCCTGGGGTCGAAGCTCAGATAGCAGCCCACGAAATACAGGACGTCTGCTTCGGGGTTGTCGGTCATCAACGGCACATCCATCCCCTTGCACCAGTCTGCGCGGGTATCGGCGGAAAAGCCCCAGGGGTTGGCCTGGTTTTCCATATTGTTGAAGGTCTCTGCCATTTCAGCCGGAAAGTTGGCTTCCATGAGGACCTGGTGTTTTCTCATTTCAAATACAAAGTCCAGGTGTTCGTTGCTCACCGGACAAATGTTTTCACAGGAGCGGCAGGTGGTACAGGACCAGAGCACGTCGTCGGTCACTTCGCTGCCATCTCTCATGATGGGCTGAACCTCATCTTTTTTATCGTTGCCTTCCTTGTCCGGCAGGATCAGATGGGACTGGTCAAAGAGATCCACCTTGAAGTCGTGGATAATCTTCTTGGGCGACAGGGGTTTGCCGGTATTGGAGGCCGGGCAGAGTTCCTCGCAACGGCCGCATTCGGTACAGGCGTAGAGGTTCAGCACATTGTGCCAGTTGAACTCGCTGCACTTGCCCAGACCGAAGGTTTCGGCATCTTCATCTTCGATATCGGTTTTAACAATGGCCTTTTCCGTTTCCAGACGCTTGAAGAAAACGTTGGGCACTGCGGCCAGCAGGTGGAGGTGTTTGGAACTGGGGATGTAAAGCAGAAACCCTAAAATGGTAAAGATGTGGAGATAGTAGAAAAACTCATATCCCACTGTCAAATCGGCCTGTCCCAGGTTGGCAATGCCGAATACGGATGCAAATATCCCGGAAATGGGAAAGGCTGCGGCGTAGTTAAACCCGTCGGCAGGCGCCATCACCATGGTGAACGCATTAATGAAATGGAATGAGATCACGATGGTGGAAGTGAACACGATGATCAGGTTGGCGTCCTGTCCCATGGTCAGGTAATCCGGCTTGATCACCAGGCGGCGGTAGAGGGCATAGGCAAATCCCACCAGAACCAGGAATCCCAGGATATCCGCCACAAAGAGGTAAAGGGTGTAAAGCCCCGGGAGAAAATGACCAACATGCAAGGAGGGAATCACTCCCTGGAGCATCAGCTCGAGGGAATGGGGCTGGATAGCCAGGAACCCGAAAAAGATCAGGGTATGGGCAAGGCCGGGCCAAAGCTTGCGACGGACATTGGCCTGACCCAGGACATCGGTGAACAGAACCCGAATCCTGTCGTTTCTTCTTTCCCTGGTCAATTCCTCAGCTGTGGGTCCTTCGCCGTCCACGGCCATCATAATCTTGTACAGTCGGGTCACCCGCATGAAAAAATAACCAAATGCGCCAACCAGCGCAATCAACATAAGTACAGATTTTAAAATAAGATATTCTTTCATTTCGTTTCTACTTTCTCCCGGGGCTTGGCCTTGCGGGGGGTTACGGCCCGCAAGGTCCGGTTTTC
>JAKSBB010000149.1 GCA_022361315.1 Desulfobacterales bacterium | reverse complement strand
TAAAGACCGTGAATACCAAAACAGGTGCATCTGCCATCCTCAGTTTTCCGGGAAGCCGGATCAAGCACGCCACCACCCACCCCCTCACCGACGACAGGGGGCGTCTGCAGGGTGTCCTGAAAATCGATACCGATATCACGGACCGGAAACAGGACGAAGCCGAGCTGGACCTGAGGGTCCATGTAAAAAAACTTGAAGAAAAAAACATCGCCCTCAATGTTCTCCTGGAAACCCGTGACGACCAAAGACATCAAATCGCCGATACGATCTGGCAGAACTTCGACCGTTTGGTATTTCCCTACCACGAAAAACTGAGGGAAGGACGCCCCAAAGACCTGGACACCCTGGTTAAAATTCTTGAAAAAAACACCATAGAATCCCTGGCACCGCTTGAAAAAGCCGTGTCGGCCAGGTACCGCAATTTTACCCCCATGGAGATCCAGGTGGCGGATCTCGTGAAGCTGGGCAAGACCAGCAAAGAGATCGCAGGGGTACTCAATATCAGTGAACGCTCGGTATTTTTCCACCGGAACAACATCAGGAAAAAACTGGATATTCATAAAACAAGCGTTAATCTCAGGACCCGGTTAATGGGAATGTGATCCCATTGGGTATCCCCTCATAAAATGTCAGGTTTAACCTGACAATAACTTGTCAAAACTTTATCAATTTACCGGCAGGCTTCCATGGTATACTTATTTTTATTTATGTGACGATCCTGCCTGATCCGGCGAAGTTCTGCTCCGGAAGGCATTTTAACCACAGATGCCCTTCAGGTGAACCCATTTAATCAAACAATCGCCGTCACCCACACTCCAAAGGAGGCAGAAATGAAAGACACCCTGATCAAGAGTGCAGGAGAACTCGTTGCTCCGGACAAAGACGCGGCCCGTGAGTTTTCAGCCGTCCATGAAAAGCTGTCTGCCCAGGGCAGCGCCCGTCTGGCCCAAAGGGAAGATCTGGACAGGCTGGTGGGCAAAGGGAACCGGGACATGGCTGAAGACAATAACCGGAACTTTCCCAGGTTCATGGAATCACTTTTTTCCAACTATTCACCGGAGGTGTTTGTGGATACGGTGCTCTGGGTATTCCGGGCATACCGGTCCCACGGGTTCCACACCACCTATTGGGCCACCAATCTCAACCTCTGGATCGATATGCTGAAAACCGAACTGACACCCGGCGCCTTTGATCAGATCGCTCCCTTTTACAATTGGCTGATCATCAATATTCCTCAATTTACGGCACTTACCGATCCCGGCAGCACGCCGTCCGACGGTGAAGATATACCGCCGGCAGGCCACTAAACCGGAGGGTACCAATGATTCCACAGGAACTTTACGACACCTATTTCCAGGCACTGCTCAAAGGCGACAGGCCCACCTGCACCCAAATCGTCAAAGACCTGTTGGAAAAAGGAATTGAAATCAAGCCCCTGTACCGCGGTCTTTTTGAACGCTCCCTTTATCAGGTGGGTAAACTCTGGGAAGCGAACAGGATATCCGTGGCCCGGGAGCATCTGGTCACCGCCATTACCGAAAATCTGCTCAACCTGGTATATCCCTATCTATTCAGCAAAGAACCCACTTCCCGAAAGGTGATTATTTCCTGTGCCGCCAACGAACATCACCAGATCGGCGGTAAAATGGTGGCGGATATTTTTGAGATGTACGGATGGGATTCCTATTTCCTGGGGGCCAATACACCGGTGGACCAGATGGTGAATTTCATCGATGAAATCCAGCCGGATATGGTGGGACTTTCCCTGAGTATCTACTTTAACCTGCCTTCTCTGGAAAAGGGCATCCAGGCCATCAACGCCAGCTTTCCCCATCTGGATATCATCATCGGCGGGCAGGCCTTTAAATGGGGAGAGATCACCACCCTCAACCGGTATAAAAACCTGAGACTCCTGGCCTCCCTTGATGATCTTGAACTTGAACTGGGGGGCTCGCCATCATGAGTGATTCTGTTATGGAACCCCCTGATCTGAAAAATTCAGCCCTGTACCGGCAATTCATAGAAGACGCCTCATTGATTTTTCTGATTCTGAATGCCGACGGGACCATCTGCCATGCCAATACCTTTGCCGGTCGCCAGCTGGGCGACCACCTCATCGGCCGCCCCTTTGAGGAAATTATCCTGGATTTCTACAACACCTTCAGTCTGGATCAGGTGCGCTCCCCCCGTAGCCACCCTTGGCCTCTGAACGTAAAACGACGCAACGGGCTGCCCCAGACCTATCAGTTCAGGTTCACCCCGAAAGAAGACCTCCTGTATGCCATTGGCGAGCCGGATATTGATGAACTGGAAGGGGTCCGCAAAGAGATCCTCTCCCTCAATGAAGAGCTGAGCAACATGGGACGTGAACTGCACAAGAAAAACGCCCAGCTCAGCATTCTCAACCGGGAAAAAAACCAGTTCCTGGGCATGGCTGCCCACGACCTGCGCAAACCCATCGGCCTGGTGCTCACCTACTCGGATTTTCTCATCGATGAGGCAGGTCCCGTTTTAGATGAAGAGCACCGGGGGTTTTTGGGTACCATCCAGAAATCCTGTATCTTCATGAAACGGCTGGTGGACGACTTTCTGGATGTTTCCGCCATAGAGGCGGGAAAATTTGAAATGGACCTCTATCCCACCCAAATCCGGGAAGTCCTGAACCAGAGCCTTTGTCTCAACAGCCTTCAGGCGGAAAAAAAGGGAATCACGCTTTTGGTGGACACCGATGACAGCCTCCCCAAAAGCCTCATGGACGCCCCGAAAATCGAACAGGTCATCACCAACCTGGTGTCCAATGCCATCGAGCATACCCTCCCCGGCACCCCTGTCCGAATCTGCCTGGATGCCGACCAGGAGAATCTGACCTTTTCAGTGGAAGACAAGGGGCCGGGAATCCCCGAAGATGAGATCAAAAAACTGTTTACCCCCTATCTGCGCACCAGCATAAAAAAAACAGGGGGTGAAAAAAGTACGGGCTTAGGCATGGTCATCACCCGGAAAATCATTGAGAGCCACGGGGGAAACATCTGGATAGAGAGCCGGCTGGATGTGGGAACCTGTGTTTATTTCACCCTGCCCATTGTCAAAAAGATCCGTCAGGAAAACCAATGAATGATTCGATTCGCACGATGATTGTTGACGATGATCCGGATGTACTGGCTGCCACATCACGGATCGTAGGGTCACTGGGCCATACGGTGATTCAGGCAGATTCCGGCAACCAATGCCGGACAAAAATCAAAACGGAGACACCGGATCTGCTGCTTCTGGATGTGATGCTCCCGGATGCAGACGGTGCCGAACTCTGCAGGCAAATCAAATCCGACCCTGCCACCCGCCATATATTTATTGTTCTGACCTCCGGGCTGCGCACCTCATCCATTGAGCAGGCCGACGGCCTGGATGTAGGCGCAGACGGATATATTGCCCGCCCCATATCCAACCGGGAACTCAAAGCCAGGGTCAATGCCATGGTCCGTATCCTTGTTGCGGAACGGGAACGGGACAGCCTGATTCTGGAACTCAAGGACGCCTTGTCCAAGGTCAGACAATTAAGCGGTCTATTGCCCTTTTGCTCCTATTGCAAAAAAATTCGGGATGACAAAGGGTATTGGAATCGTATCGAAGAATATATCCAGGCCTATTCGGATGCGGAGCTGGGAGACAGTATCTGTCCGGATTGTGCCACGACCTTTTTCCCCGGTGTGAACATCTACCAGAACGGGAAAACGGAGGAGGAATGAAACCAAGCACCACCATGCCCCATAAAATCCTGGTAACGGACGACGATCCGGATGAACGGTTTGCACTGACCCGGATACTGACCAAGGCCGGATTTAAAGTTGATGAGGCGGCCTCCGGCGACCAGGCCGTAGAAAAAGCAGACTGTTTCCGGCCGGATCTCATTCTCATGGATGTGGTCATGCCCGGCAGCATTGACGGCTTTGAAGCCTGCAGGAAGATTAAATCCCGGTCCCATCTGGGGGATATATCCGTTGTCCTCGTGTCAAACTACAATACCACCCCTGAATACAAGGCCCTGGGCCTGGATGCCGGTGCAGACGATTTTATTGCCCGGCCCTACCACACCCAGGAATTCCTTTCCAGAATCAAAGCCATTCTCCGGCTGAAATCTGTAGAAAAGGAGTTGCGGCAGACCGTGGATAAATGGGAGACCCTGTTCCGGGCCATCGGCCAGATTACCATGGTGATCGGACCGGATCACAGAATCCAGGAAGCCAATGCCCTGGCAGTCAGAAGACTGGGGATTCCCAGGGAGGAGATCATCGGGAAAAAGTGCTACGAGGTATTCCATCAAAAGGATCACCCGCGGCCGGACTGTCCCATGACACGCGCCATAGGTTCCAAACAACAGGAAGTCTCCGCCATCAGCTTCAATCAAATAGAGGGGGATTTCCTGGTTTCCTGTGCCCCGGTACTGGATACGGCGGGAACAGTACAGCAGATCGTCCACATTGCCACCGATATCTCTCCCCTGAAAGCGGCTGAAAAGAAGCGGCGGGAGCTGGAAGGCCAACTCCGCCAGGTTCAGAAGCTGGAGGCCATCGGCACCCTTGCCGGAGGCATTGCCCACGACTTTAACAATATTCTGTCATCCATCATCGGTTTCACCGAGCTATCCCTGCAGGATGCAGACCAAGGCTCTCTTCTGGAGGACAACCTTCAGGAAATTTACACCGCAGGGAAACGGGCCCGGGAACTGGTAAAGCAGATTTTGACATTTGCCCGGCAGGGGGACGAACACAACGAACCGGTGATGGTGGCACCCATTGTCAAGGAAGTATTAAAATTTTTAAGGTCATCAACCCCGACATTTATTGAAATCACGGAAACCCTATCATCCGAAGCACGGGTACAGGCAGATCCCACACGGATTCATCAGATATTGATGAACCTGTGCACCAATGCGGCCCAGGCCATGGAGCCCAAAGGCGGCCACCTCTCCGTTGCCTTGTCGGAAACCATTTTCGAAGATGAACGGCCGGCCGGTGTTTCTGAAACACTTCAAGGCACCTATATCACACTTCAGGTTTCCGACACAGGACCAGGCATCCCCGACCCCGTTCTCCAGAAAATCTTTGATCCCTATTTCACCACCACAACCCCGGGAGAGGGAACCGGGCTGGGTCTTGCCACGGTTCAGGGCATTGTCACGGATCTGGCAGGCCATATTGTTGTGGACAGCCGGATAAATGAAGGCAGTTGTTTTACCATCTATCTGCCGGTGACCGATGCCCCGGAACCACACCCTGAAGAGGCACACCCGGCACTTCCCCACGGCACGGAGCACATCCTGATCCTGGATGACGAGCCTGCCATTGTAAAAATGATGGCCCTCTGCCTGGCCCCCCTGGGATACCACGTCACCACCCGGACACGGAGTACCGAAGCCATTGATCTGTTCTCCTCCGCTCCGGATGATTTTGATCTGATTATCACCGACATGACCATGCCCGATATGACCGGGAAACGGTTTGCCGGCGCCGTCCGGAAAATCAGAAAAGACATACCCATCATCCTGTGCACGGGATATAGTAAGCAGGTTACAGAGGAGACCCTACCGGACTGGGGAATTAATGTACTACTGAAAAAACCGGTATCCCGCACCAGGCTGGCCAACACCGTCAGGCAGCTACTGGACGGAGAATCCGTTTTTGAGCCGGCGAATACATATTTAAGAAACTGAGGGAGTCATGACTGAAGATACCGAAGATAAGAGAGCTATTGTTCACTACGTGGGCATCGGTGCCTCGGCAGGGGGGCTGGAAGCCATCGAAGAGTTTTTCAGCCGGATGCCGGAAAACAGCGGACTGGCCTTTATCGTCATCCAGCACCTGTCCCCGGATTACAAGAGTCTGATGGTGGAGCTGCTTTCCAAGAAGACAAAGATCCCGGTTCACCGGTCAACCGACGGTATGACGGTGAAGCCCGATAATATCTACATGATTCCCCCCAAAAAAAACCTCACCATTTTCCACGGCAAACTGGTGCTCAAGGAGAAAGACAGCAGCCGGGGGGTTAACCTGCCCATTGACATCTTTCTACGGTCACTGGCGGAAGACCAGGCGGAACGCGCCATTGCCATTATCCTGTCCGGTACCGGCAGCGACGGCACCCGGGGGGTGCGGGCCATTAAGGAACAGGGAGGCATGGTCATGGTTCAGGACGATGCCACCAGCAAGTTCAATGGAATGCCCCGGGCCGCCATTTCCACTGGGGTGGCCGATTTTATCCTGCCTCCCAAACAGATGCCCGACCAGTTGATGGCCTATGTGGGCCATCCCTACGTCAGCGGGAAACTTCCCTCTCAGGCCCTGCTCAGCGATGAAAACAGCCTGACCCGGATCTTTGCGGAACTTCGGGAAAAAACCAAGGTGGATTTCACCTACTACAAGCCGTCCACCATTATCCGGAGGATCGAGCGCCGGATGACAGTGAACCAGATTGACCAGCTCAGCGACTACGTCCATCATCTGCAAAAGTACCCGGTGGAGGTAATGACACTTTACAAAGAGCTGCTCATCGGTGTCACCAGTTTCTTTCGAAACAAGGACGCCATGGAAACCCTGATGATGACCAGCCTTTCACAACTCATCGAATCGGCTGAAAACAGGGAGCTTCGGTTGTGGGTCACGGCCTGTTCCACCGGTGAAGAGGCATATACGGTTGCCATTCTGGCAAAGGAGGCCATGGAAAAACTGGGGGTGGCCAGGGATGTCAAGATATTTGCCACGGATCTTGACCGGGACGCCATTGTCCAGGCCGGCAACGGAATTTACCCCGAAAGTATTGCCGCAGACCTCTCCCCCAAAATGCTGGGCAAATACTTTTACCGTAAGGAGGAAAACTACCAGATTGCCCGCCATATCAGGGAAATGGTTGTGTTTGCCCAGCATAACCTGGTAAAAGATCCCCCCTTTACCAAAATAGATATGATCTGTTGCCGGAACCTGCTGATCTATCTCCAGCCCATCCTGCAAAAAAAGGTGATGGAGATGTTCAACTTCTCACTGAACGCCGGCGGCATCCTCTTTCTGGGCAACTCCGAAACCATTGGAGACATGACCGAATTCTTTGAAACCGTCCACCAGAAACACAAGATATACCGGTGTATCGGAAAACAGGCCGTGGTGGAGACAAATATAGAAACCCGGGAACGGAACAAGTTCCGGAAAACCATGCCCTACTCGTTCCGGGAGACCTTCCGCCGGTTCAGACACCTGGAAAATTCCAATATGATGGACCGGTACATGGCGGTGCTTGAAAACAACTACATGCCCCTGTCCATCATCGTCAATGAGCAGATGGACATCCTCCATATTTTCGGTACTGCTGAAGGGTACTTCAAGGTGCCCTCCGGCCGGGCGGAATTCAACATCAGCAAAATGGCGGTGAAAGAACTGAATATACCGCTGGCCACGGGCATCCAACGGGTGTTCAAATCCAGAGAAGAACTCATTTATTCAAATATCAAAATAAATACCCTGGAGCGGCCAAAAAAAATCTCACTCAGAATTATCCCCCTGCCGGACAAAAAAGACCATGAGCGTCTGGTGGCGGTTTTCTTCGAAGACATGAAGACGGAAGCCCACCCCGGAGAAATTGATACGGAGGTGTATGATATCCAGGAAGATGTCCAGCAGCGCATCCGGGACCTGGAACAGGAACTCCAGTTTTCCAACGAAAACCTCCAGGCCACCATCGAAGAGCTGGAAACCTCCAACGAAGAACTCCAGGCCACCAACGAAGAACTGCTGGCCAGCAACGAGGAACTCCAGTCCACCAATGAAGAACTCCAGTCCACCAATGAGGAGTTGTTCACCGTCAACGCCGAATACCAGAGTAAAATTATCGAACTGACCGAGATGAACAACGACGTGGAAAACCTGCTGGCCAATTCGGGTATCGAAATATTGATTCTGGATGAGAACCAGGATATCCGGAAATGCTCTCCGGGCCTGTCCAACATATTCAATATCCTGGAAAAGGACATCGGCAGACCCATCACCGACCTGTCCCACCACATCGAGGATTTCGACCTGATCGATGCCCTTGACACCGTACAGCAAAGCAAAAAACTGGTGGCCCTGAGCCGGGAGGCCACAGACGGCACCCATTACCTGATCCGGGTCATGCCATATTACATCGGGCCG
>JAKSBB010000724.1 GCA_022361315.1 Desulfobacterales bacterium | reverse complement strand
CCGGTTTCCGCCATTGCCGGGGCAGCCGAGCTCCTGGAAGAAGAGGTGCCGCCGGAACAGAAAGCGAGGTTCCTGGCCAATATCAAAACGGAATCCCGGCGGATCCAGACCCTGGTGGACCGCATGCTGGCCCTGTCCTCCCTTGAACACCGGTCCGGGCTGGAGAAAGCCGAAGACGTGGATATCAATAAGATTATTGAGGCGGCGGTACAGGCATCCGGACGGGAAGCCGAAGAAAAAGCACTCCAAATCACAATCACACGGCGCTCCGAAAGCCCTGTTACCGGTGATGCCTTTCTTCTGGAGCAGGCCGTATCTAACCTGTTACGGAATGCCGTGGAATTCAGTCCGCAGGGTGGAGACATTACCCTGGATCTGGAGAGTGACTCTGACAGAATTTCTCTGAGAATTTCCGACCGGGGCCCGGGCATCCCCGACTATGCGAAGGAAAAGATCTTCGACCGCTTCTTTTCCCTCCGCCGACCCGGCCACGGAAAAAAGAGTACCGGTCTCGGCCTCAATTTTGTCAGGGAGATCGCCCATCTCCACAAGGGTAGCATTGATGTGAGGAACCTCCCCGCTGGCGGTGCGGTTGCGATGTTGACCCTGCCGGTTCGAACCAGTTGAATAAGACAGATAGTAAAGATCGATAAACGTGCTATATTTATTTACAGAATATCCCGTGTATTCCGATCATTGCTTTTTTGATCCAATGAGTTACAATAAATTTTAAACACCAACATAATTCAAATATAGTATTTTTGAGAGGGAATATGGAACCCAATAATATACATAGCGACATCGCAAGCCTGCCTCCTGAAGCACAACAGCAGGTATTTGATTTCATAGCCTTTTTAAAAGTCCGCTACCAAAGAACCAACGCCTCTAAGAAGACGGCCGCCAGCAAGATAGCCAATGAGCCCTTTATCGGGATGTGGGAGAGCCGCAGGGACATGAAAGACAGCAGCCAATGGGTCCGCAGGTCCCGAGATGCCGAGTGGGGTGCACGCTGATATGATCATTGTTGATACGGACATTCTGATTGATGCAGCCCGCTGCATCAATGAGGCCGTAAACTGTCTCCAGCAGATCGAGGATAAGTCCACCTTGGCCATCAGCGCTGTCACACAGATGGAACTGATCATCGGCTGCCGGAGTAAAAAAGAACTAAAGGCACTTGAGCATTTCTTACAGCGGTTTGAAACCATCAGCCTGAGTGAACAGACATCCGACTCAGCGACAGACCTTCTCAAGACCTACCGTCTCAGCCACGGCCTGATGATCGCGGATGCCTTGATTGCAGCAACGGCCATTGTTTCCAACATCCCGCTGGTGTCCAAGAACCAAAAGGATTACAGATTTATTGAAGGATTGGATCTGTTGGTTTATCCAACGATTGAGCTATAGCAGTTTAGGGAACACCCTCTGTTTTAATCTATCCCTTAAGCGCAGCCACCACGGAAATCTCCACCAGAATCTCGGGCCTGGCCATCCGGGCTTCCACGCAAGCCCGGGCCGGTGCATGGCCTTCCGGCACCCAGGCATCCCAGACTGCGTTCATCCCGGCAAAATCCTTCATGTCACGGATATATACGGTGGCGGAAAGCATATGCTCCCGGCTGCTGCCGGCCTGGGCAAGGAGGGCATCCACCTTAGCCAGCATGTTCTCGGTCTGGGGGCCAATGGGGTCTTCCGTGTTGTCCGCCACCTGTCCGCAAAGGTAAACGGTGCCGTTATGTTTGACAATCCGGCTCATGCGTTGGCCGGTTTCCATTCGGGTGATATTCATGTCGACTCCTCAAAAGCTTAATGTCTGAATTGCAGGGGCCACTGTTGTGCGACGCCCGGCAGATCATCTCACCGATACATTGGGTTGTCTATACTTTTTTCGGAAACCGAAGGCCTGTATAACCTCCGGATTGATGGCTCTATTACCACATTCAAATTGAAAAAAATTGCACCGGCGGCGGTGCGCTTGGGGTGTTGACTCTGCCGGCTAAAACCAGCTGAATTTTCGGGAAAAATAAAACAAGGCGATTTTACCCCGGAGACAGGTAAAACCGCCCAATGATTTAAACGCTTCTGGGATCCATGACCTGACGATCGAAAGGCCGGGGAAGAAGTCCGGCCTGGAACCACTGGATAAAGCTGTAGATGGAATAGACGGGTAAATTGGTGGCCTGGCGGATGGCGGCGGCGTAGGGGCCCATGTTGGTGCACTCCAGGACAATGGCCCCCACATCGGGATGATTTTCCTTGAGTGCCAGGCCGGCCTCCACCAGGTCCTGGGTAGCTAACCCGGTATCCAGCCGCTCTTCGTCCCCCAGGACTGCCCGGGTGAATTCCACCCCGTTTTCAACCCCCATGATGGGGGTATCCAGAGGCACCCCGACGGCCTGGAGATGGTCGTTTGACAGGGAAGCCTTTTTAACGGTAATAACACCGGCCCTTTTTCCCTGGCCCAGCAAACGGTTTACCAGGCAGACCTGCAGCAGTGAAGAAGAGGCCACGGGTACGGGAAGCCGCTCGGCCAGTTCCTGCTGGTACAGAGACATGAATCCGCAGCTGGTGGTGATGCCGTCAGCCCCCTGGGCAACCAGGTCGAGACCGGCTTCCACAAAGGCGTCCAGCAGGCCGTCAGCCCGCTTGTTGACCACCAGGTCCAGGGAGGCCCCTTTGACACATTTCATCATGACGGGAAAATTCCAGGTCATTGCATTTCCGATGTCCCCGTGGACCCTGGGAAATTTGGTTTCCAGCATCAGGATACCCACGGCTGCACCGTAGAAATTCTTTCCACCATAGGCGATATTGCTCATACTTGGTTCCTTACGTATACTCTGGTTTAACTAAAAATGGCACCGGGACAGCGGTGACCCGGGATCCGGTCGGAACAGTTCCT